>NZ_JBXUGP010000017.1:0-130828 GCF_057180605.1 Serratia sp. HNCC26DJ206 | reverse complement strand
GCACCACCGGCGGCGTATTGTCCCAGGAAGCGCCGGTCACCACGTTGATGGTGCCACCGTTGGCCGCCAGGGTCTGGGTGGTAATGGTGCTCTCGGCGCTGGACAGCGGTGCCCCACCGGTAAAGTTCAGCGTACCGCCGTCGAGCGTCAGGGCGCGCAGCGTTTCGGTGCTCGGCGTTCCAGCGACCCCCACGGTGGTATTGCTACCGTTGCCCAACGTCAGACTCGCGCCGGTCAGGGCACTGGCGTTGGTATCGGCCAATGAGAAGGTGGTGTTATTCAGCGTCACGTTACCGGTGAAGGCGGTGCCCGCACCGACCCCAAAGTTAAAGGCGTTATTGGCCGTATCGACGTTGACCTGTCCGGCCCCGGTCAGGGTATTGTTCAGGGTAAAGGCGCCGCCGTTGGTGATGTTCAGCGTGCTGGTCGCCTCATTGACGTTCAGTACGGTGGCCGCATTCAGCGCCGTCGTCCCGTTCAGCGTCAGAGAGGAGCCGGTGTTGATGTCCAGCAGGCCGCTAAAGCCCGCCGCATTGTTGCTGCCAGAGAGGTCGATATTGCTGTTGCGCAGCACCCAGTGGCCCGCCCCGCTCAAGGCATTGTTCAGCGCGGTCAACGCCCCGCCCTCAAAGGCAGTAAAGTTCAGCGTACTGCCACTGCCGATACTGACGCCGCCGGTGCCCAGGTTGGCGCTCTGTGAGACGGTCAGGGTACTGCTGTCTATCAGGTCAAACAGCCCGGCAAAGCTACTGTTGGTGCCGGTCAGGGTGGTCGCCGCGGCGTTATTGAGCTGCACCGTGGAGCCCGCTATCCCACTCAGGGTGTTGGCCAGCGTCCCGGTGAGGCCATTGAGCAACAACTGGGCGGAGGCCGCCGTGAGGTTGACGTTGGCCGCCGAGGTCCCCAGGTTGGTGGCCGTGCTGACCGTCAGCGCGCCCCCCGCATTGATCGCATGGGTACCGCTGAAGGTGTTGCTGCCGCTCAGGGTCACCGCTGCATCGGTGTTGACTGTCCCGGCCCCGCTCAAGACGTTGGCCAGGGTATCGGCCGCGTTCAGATTCAACGTACCGCCGACCTCCACCACGCTGGTGCCCAAGGCATCGGCGGCGCTCAGCGTCACCGACGCTCCCGACGCAATATGAGTGGTGGCGGACAGACCGCTGTTGGCGGCGCTCAGGGCCAGATCCCCGCCGTTCACGTTCAGCGTGCCGGCCCCGGTCAGGCCACCGGTGGCGGTCGAGGTGCCCCCTGACGACAGGTTCAGCGTCCCGCCCGCCAGATCGAGCACCCCGGTGTTGGTCAGCAGTCCGCTGGTCAACACGCCGGGATCGAGCGTGACCGTGCCCAGGTTGGTCAGGGCGCCCACCGTCTGGCTGAAGTTATTGGTATTGAAGCTGGCGCCACTGTTTACCGTCAGCAGTGAGGTGGCCCCAAAGCCATTGTTGCTGCCCAGCAGCACCGTGCCGCCGGTCACCAGGGTACTGCCGGTGTAGCTGTTCTGGCTGTTGGAGACGGTCAATGCCCCGTTGGTGGCATTAAATACAATGCCGCCCACCCCGGTCAGTTGCGCAGTCAGCTCCTTGTTGGAATCCGGGCTGGCATCGGTGGCAATAATCAGCGCATTAGGGTTGTCTTGCAGCAGATTAATGGCACTCAGGCCATAGTTCAGGTACAGACCTGTCGCGTTCAGGTTGTTGGTATTGGACAATAAGTAGCTATAAGTCGCATCCGCCACATGCACCGCGTTCTGATCGATCCCCGACACCACGCCCTGGCCTGGCGCGACCGCCACACCGTTAATCATCAGCGTCAGGGTATCGGCCCCGCTGGCCGTGGTGGCGTTGATCAGCTGCATCGCCGTCGCCCCCCGGTTTTGCTCCAGGATCGACAGTTTCGGTGGCACCAACGGCGGCGTATTGTCCCAGGAACCCCCGCCCACCACGTTGATGGTGCCGCCGTTGGCGGCCAGGGTCTGGGCGGTAATGGTGCTCTCGGCGCTGGAGAGCGGTGCCCCGCCGGTAAAGTTCAGCATACCGCCGTCAAGCGTCAGGGCGCGCAGCGTTTCGGTGCCCGGCGTTCCGGCGACCCCCACGGTGGTATCGCTGCCTGTGCCTAGCGTCAGACTCGCGCCGGTCAGGGCACTGGCGTTGGTGTCCGCCAATGAGAAGGTGGTGTTATTCAGCGTCACATTGCCGGTAAAGGCGGTGCCCGCCCCCACCCCGAAGTTAAAGGCGTTATTGGCCGTATCGACGTTGACCTGCCCGGCCCCGGTCAGGGTATTGTTCAGGGTAAAGGCCCCGCCGTTGCTGATGTTCAGCGTGCTGGTCGCCTCATTAACGTTCAACACGGTGGCCGCATTCAGCGCCGTGGCACCGTTCAGCATCAACGAGGCACCGGTATTGATGTCCAACAGGCCGCTAAAGCCCGCCGCATTGTTGCTGCCAGAGAGATCGATATTGCTGTTGCGCAGCACCCAGTTGCCTGCCCCGCTCAAGGCATTGTTCAGGGCAGTCAACGCCCCGCCCTCAAAGGCGTTAAAGTTCAGCGTACTGCCACTGCCGATACTGACGCTGCCGGTACCCAGATTGGCGCTCTGCGACACGGTCAGGGTACTGCTGTCTATCAGGTCAAACAGCCCGGCAAAGCCACTGTTAGCCCCCGTCAAGGTGGTGTCCGCGGCATTATTGAGCTGCACCGTGGAGCCCGCTATCCCACTCAGGGTGTTGGCCAGCGTCCCGGTAACGCCATTAAGCAACAACTGGGCGGAGGCATCGGTGAGATCGACGCTGGCCGCCGAGGTCCCCAGGTTGGTGGCCGTGCTGACCGTCAGCGCGCCCCCCGTATTGATCGCGTGGGTACCGCTAAAGGTGTTGCTGCCGCTCAGGGTCACCGCTGCATCGGTGTTGACTGTCCCGGCCCCGCTCAAGACGTTGGCCAGGGTATCGGCCGCGTTCAGATTCAACGTACCGCCGACCTCCACCGCGCTGGTGCCCAACGCATTGGCCGCGCTTGAGGTGATGGATGCCCCGGATGCAATATGGGTGGTGGCGGACAGGCCGCCGTTGGCGGCGCTCAGGGCCAGATCCCCGCCGTTCACGTTCAGCGTGCCGGCCCCGGTCAGGCCGCCGGTGGCGGTCGAGGTGCCCCCTGACGACAGGTTCAGCGTCCCGCCCGCCAGATCAAGCACCCCGGTGTTGGTCAGCAGCCCGCTGGTCAACACGCCGGGATCGAGCGTGACCGTGCCCAGGTTGGTCAGCGCCCCCACCGTCTGGCTGAAGTTATTGGTATTGAAGCTGGCGCCACTGTTTACCGTCAGCAGTGAGGTGGCCCCAAAGCCGTTGTTGCTGCCCAGCAGCACAGTGCCGCCGGTCACCAGGGTACTGCCGGTGTAGCTGTTCTGGCTGTTGGTGACGGTCAATGCCCCGTTGGCGGCATCCAGCACAATGCCACCCACCCCGGTCAGTTGCGCCGTCAGATTTTTGTTGGCGTCCGGGCTGGCATCGGTGGCAATAATCAGCGCATCAGGGGTGTCCAGCAGCAGGTTGATCGCACTCAGGCCATAGTTCAGGTACAGACCCAACGCGCTGGCGGCATTGGTGTTAGATAGGGCGTAATTGTAGGTTGCATCCGCCACATGCTGCGCGTTCTGGTTGATGGCAGAGACCAACCCCAGTGGCGTCACCGCCACGCCGTCAATCATCAGCGTCAGGGTATCGGCCCCGCTGGCCGTGGTGGCGTTGATCAACTGCATCGCCGTCGCCCCCCGGTTCTGCTCCAGGATCGACAGATTCGGTGACACCACCGGCGGCGTATTGTCCCAGGAACTCCCCCCCACCAGATTGATGGTGCCGCCGTTGGCGGTCAGCGTCTGGGTGGTGATGGTGCTCTCGGCGCTGGACAGCGGTGCCCCGCCGGTAAAGTTCAGCGTACCGCCGTCAAGCCTCAGGGCGCGCAGCGTTTCGGTGCCCGGCGTTCCGGCGACCCCCACGGTGGTAGTGCTACCGTTGCCCAACGTCAGCCCGGCCAACGCCAGGGCGCTGGCATTGGTATCGGCCAACGAGAAGGTGGTGTTATTCAGCGTCACATTGCCGGTAAAGGCGGTGCCCGCCCCCACCCCGAAGTTAAAGGCGTTATTGGTGGTATCGACGTTGACCTGCCCGGCCCCGGTCAGGGCATTGTTCAGGGTAAAGACCCCGCCGTTGCTGATGTTCAGCGTGCTGGTCGCCTCATTGACATTCAGTACGGTGGCCGCATTCAGCGCCGTGGCACTGTTCAGCGTCAGAGAAGAAGCGGTATTGATGTCCAGCAGGCCGCTAAAGCCCGCCGCATTGTTGCTGCCAGAGAGATCGATATTGCTGTTGCGCAGCACCCAGTTCCCCGCCCCGCTCAAGGCATTGTTCAGCGCAGTCAAGGCACCGCCCGCAAAGGCGTTAAAGTTCAGCGTACTGCCACTGCCGATACTGACGCTGCCGGTACCCAGGTTGGCGCTCTGCGACACGGTCAGGGTACTGCTGTCTATCAGGTCAAACAGCCCGGCAAAGCCGCTGTTAGCCCCCGTCAACGTGGTGTCCGCGGCGTTATTGAGCTGCACCGTGGAGCCCGCTATCCCACTCAGGGTGTTGGCCAGCGTCCCGGTGAGGCCATTGAGCAACAATTGGGCGGTGGCGTCGGTCAGATTGACGCTGGCCACCGAGGTCCCCAGGTTATTGGCCGTGCTGACCGTCAGGGCACCGTTCGCATTGATCGCGTGGGTACCGCTAAAGGTGTTGCTGCCGCTCAGGGTCACCGCCGCATCGGTATTAATGGTCCCGGCCCCGCTCAATACGTTGGCCAGGGTATCTGCCGCGTTCAGATTAAGCTGGCCGCCGACGTCCACCGCGCTGGTGCCCAGTGCATTGGCCGCGCTCGAGGTGACGGATGCCCCCAGCAGGATATGGGTGGTGGCTGACAGACCACCGTTGGCGGCGCTCAGGGCCAGATCTCCGCCGTTGACGTTCAGCGTGCCAGCCCCGGTCAGGCCGCCAGGGGCGGTCGAGGTGCCCCCTGACGACAGGTTCAGCGTACCGCCCGCCAGATCGATCGCCCCGCTGTTGGCCAGCAGTCCGCTGCTCAACACGCCGGGATCGAGCGTGACCGTGCCCAGGTTGGTCAGCGCCCCCACCGTCTGGCTGAAGTTATTGGTATTGAAACTGGCGCCGCTCGCCACCGTCAGCAATGAGGTGGCACCGAAAGCATTATTGCTCCCCAGCAGCACTGTGCCGCCGGTTACCTGGGTGCTGCCGGTGTAGCTGTTCTGGCTATTGGTGACGGTCAACGCCCCGTTGGTGGCATCCAATACAATGCCGCCCACTCCGGTCAGCTGTGCGGTCAGATTTTTGTTGGCGTCCGGACTGACATCGGTAGCAATGATTAGCGCGTCGGGGTTGTCCAGCAGCAGGTTGATCGCACTCAGGTCGTAGTTCAGGTACAGGCCATTCGCGCTGGCCGCATTGGTATTGGATAACGAATAGTGGTAAGTCGCATCCGCCACATGCTGCGCGTTCTGGTTGATGGCAGAGACCACCCCCTGTGGCGTCACTTCTACACCGTCAATCGTCAGCGTCAGGGTATCGGCCCCGCTGGCCGTGGTGGCGCTGATCAACTGCATCGCCGTCGCCCCCCGGTTCTGCTCCAGGATCGACAGATTCGGTGGTACCACCGGCGGCGTATTGTCCCAGGAACCCCCGCCCACCACGTTGATGGTGCCGCCGTTGGCGGCCAGGGTCTGGGCGGTAATGGTGCTCTCGGCGCTGGACAGCGGCGCCCCGCCGGTAAAGTTCAGCGTACCGCCGTCGAGCATCAGGGCGCGCAGCGTTTCGGTGCCCGGCGTTCCGGCGACCCCCACGGTGGTATCGCTGCCATTCCCCAATGTCAGCCCGGCCAACGCCAGGGCGCTGGCATTGGTATCGGCCAACGAGAAGGTGGTGTTATTCAGCGTCACATTGCCGGTGAAGGCGGTGCCCGCACCGACCCCGAAGTTAAAGGCGTTATTGGCCGTATCGACGTTGACCTGCCCGGCGCCAGTCAAGGTATTGTTCAGGGTAAAGGCGCCGCCGTTGGTGATGTTCAGCGTGCTGGTCACATCGTTGACATTCAGTACGGTGGCCGCATTCAGCGCCGTCGTCCCGTCTAAGGTCAGAGTGGAGTTGGTGTTAATGTCCAACAGGCCGCTAAAGCCCGCCGCATTGCTGTTACCCGAGAGATCGATATTGCTGTTGCGCAGCACCCAGTTGCCCGCCCCGCTCAATGCATTGTTCAGCGCGGTCAAGGCGCCGCCCTCAAAGGCAGTAAAGTTCAGGGTGCTGCCAATGCTGACGCCGCCGGTGCCCAGATTGGCGCTCTGCGACACGGTCAGGGTACTGCTGTCTATCAGGTCAAACAGGCCAGCAAATCCACCGTTGGTGCCGGTCAGTGTGGTGGCGGCGGCGTTATTGAGCTGCACCGTGGCGCCCGCTACCCCACTCAGGGTGTTGGCCAGCGTACCGGTGAGGCCATTGAGCAACAGTTGGGCGGTGGCGTCGGTCAGATTGACGCTGGCCACCGAGGTCCCCAGGTTATTGGCCGTGCTGACCGTCAGGGCACCGTTCGCATTGATCGCGTGGGTACCGCTAAAGGTGTTGCTGCCGCTCAGGGTCACCGCCGCATCGGTATTAATGGTCCCGGCCCCGCTCAATACGTTGGCCAGGGTATCTGCCGCGTTCAGATTAAGCTGGCCGCCGACGTCCACCGCGCTGGTGCCCAGTGCATTGGCCGCGCTCGAGGTGACGGATGCCCCCAGCAGGATATGGGTGGTGGCTGACAGACCACCGTTGGCGGCGCTCAGGGCCAGATCTCCGCCGTTGACGTTCAGCGTGCCAGCCCCGGTCAGGCCGCCAGGGGCGGTCGAGGTGCCCCCTGACGACAGGTTCAGCGTACCGCCCGCCAGATCGATCGCCCCGCTGTTGGCCAGCAGTCCGCTGCTCAACACGCCGGGATCGAGCGTGACCGTGCCCAGGTTGGTCAGCGCCCCCACCGTCTGGCTGAAGTTATTGGTATTGAAACTGGCGCCGCTCGCCACCGTCAGCAATGAGGTGGCACCGAAAGCATTATTGCTCCCCAGCAGCACTGTGCCGCCGGTTACCTGGGTGCTGCCGGTGTAGCTGTTCTGGCTGTTGGTGACGGTCAACGCCCCGTTGACGGCATCCAACACAATGCCACCCACCCCGGTCAGCTGCGCGGTCAGATTTTTGTTGGCATCCGGGCTGGCATCGGTGGCCACAATCAGCGCATCAGGGGTGTCCAGCAGCAGGTTGATCGCACTCAGGTCGTAGTTCAGGTACAGACCCAACGCGCTGGCGGCATTGGTGTTAGACAGGGCGTAATTGTAGGTTGCATCCGCCACATGCTGTGCGTTCTGGTTGATGGCAGAGACCAACCCCAGTGGCGTCACCGCCACACCGTCAATCATCAGCGTCAGGCTATCGGCCCCGCTGGCCGTGGTGGCACTGATCAGCTGCATCGCCGTCGCCCCCCGGTTCTGCTCCAGGATCGACAGATTCGGTGACACCACCGGCGGCGTATTGTCCCAGGAACTCCCCCCCACCAGATTGATGGTGCCGCCGTTGGCGGTCAGCGTCTGGGTGGTAATGGTGCTCTCGGCGCTGGAGAGCGGCGCACCGCCGGTAAAGTTCAGCGTCCCGCCGTCGAGCATCAGGGCGCGCAGCGTTTCGGTGCCCGGCGTTCCAGCGACCTCCACGGTGGTATTGCTACCGTCGCCCAACGTCAGACTCGCGCCGGTCAGAGCACTGGCGTTGGTGCCTGCCAGTGAGAAGGTGGCATTGTTCAGGGTCACGTTACCGGTGAAGGCGGTGCCCGCACCCACCCCGAAGTTAAAGGCGTTATTGGCCGTATCGACGTTGACCTGCCCGGCCCCGGTCAGGGTATTGTTCAGGGCAAAGGCCCCGGTGTTGCTGATGTTCAGCGTGCTGGTGGCGTCGTTGACGTTCAGCACGGTGTTCGCATCCAACGTCGTGGCACCGTTCAGCGTCAGCGAGGCGCCGGTGTTGATGTCCAGCAGGCCGCTAAAGCCCGCCGCATTGCTGTTGCCAGAGAGATCGATATTGCTGTTACGCAGCACCCAGTTCCCCGCCCCGCTCAACGCATTGTTCAGCGCAGTCAAGACACCGCCGGCAAAGGTGTCATAGGTCAGGGTACTGCCACTGCCGATACTGACGCTGCCGGTACCCAGGTTGGCGCTCTGCGACACGGTCAGGGTGCTGTTGCCCGTCAGATCAAACAGCCCGGCAAAGCCGCTGTTGGTGCCGGTCAGGGTGGTGGTGGCGGCGTTATTGAGCTGCACCGTGGAGCCCGCTATCCCACTCAGGGTGTTGGCCAACGTCCCGGTGAGGCCATTGAGCAACAACTGGGCGGAGGCCGCCGTGAGGTTGACGTTGGCCGCCGAAGTCCCCAGGTTGGTGGCCGTGCTGATCGTCAGCGCGCCCCCCGTATTGATCGCGTGGGTCCCGCTAAAGGTGTTGCTGCCGCTCAGGGTCACCGCCGCATTGGTATTGACTGTCCCGGCTCCGCTCAAGACGTTGGCCAGGGTATCTGCGGCATTGAGATTAAGCTGCCCACCCACCTCCACCGCACTGGTGCCCAACGCATTGGCCGCGCTTGAGGTGATGGATGCCCCGGACGCAATATGGGTGGTGGCAGATAGGCCACTGTTGGCGGCGCTCAGGACCAGATCTCCGCCGTTCACGCTCAGCGTGCCGGCCCCGGTCAGGCCGCCGGTGGCGGTCGAGGTGCCCCCTGACGACAGGTTCAGCGTACCGCCCGCCAGATCAAGCACCCCGGTGTTGGTCAGCAGTCCGCTGGTCAACACGCCGGGATCGAGCATAACCGTGCCCAGGTTGGTCAGTGCCCCCACCGTCTGGCTGAAGGTATTGGTATTAAAACTGGCACCGCTCGCCACGGTCAGCAATGAGGTGGCGCCCAAGGCATTGTTGCTGCCCAGCAGCACCGTGCCGCCATTCACCGTAGTGCTACCCGTGTAGGAGTTCGAGCTATTGCTCAACGTCATAAGGATGTTATCTGCACCAATCGCCAGATTACCCGTACCGGTCAATTGAGCCGTTAATATGGAATCTGTTGCGCCGGCAGACGATAAGGTCAAGGTTTGGCCGGACTGGATATCAGCCCGCGTCAATTGTGTTGCCACACTCAGGCCAAGATTGCTGTTGAGGCTATAGTCGTAGGTATTTTTAGAAACGACATTACCTCCTTGCAGATAATCGCTGATAGTGCCGCTACCCAAACTGTTACCCGCACTGTCCAGCAGCGTCAGTTGTGCTAAATCCGCTGCTGATAGAGTATTGGCGCTCTTCACCAGATCGGTGTTAACACCATTGTCTTGATCGAGCAAGTTGCCTGAGGTGATACCCGCAGCATCTACTTTTACCGTACTGGCATTCGTTACTGTCAGCGTATCTGTTGTTATTAGGCTGCCGCTGGCAAATTCGGTTGTCCCTCCATCCATCGTCACATTGCCAACATTTTGGTTGGCAGGCCCCACCGTCGTAACACTCCCTGAAGAGGTTTTTAACGTCGCAGCAGCTAATGTGTCGGTATTGATACCCGTGAGAGAGAAGGCAACATTTTTGAGATCAACCGTACCAGTAAACACGGAGCCAGCTCCAGCACCGAAGTTGAAGGCATTATTACCGTTGTCAATATTCAATAAACCTGTTCCCGTTAAGGCATTACCCAACAGCGATATGGTATTCAGGTCTAGCGTACCCGCCAGCGCTACCGCTGCGGTACCGAACTGGTTGGCATTATTGGCCGCCAGCGTTCCGCCCAGATCCACATCCCATGTGCCTGCAAAAGTGCTGGCATTCTGTAATGTGACATTGCCTTGCGCCAAAACCTCTGCGTTACCGGTTCCTTGTAGTGTTCCAGCAAATAAACCGTTGAATGTCTGGCCAAAAGCTAAACGGCTGTTGCTATCAAGATTGACGTTACCACCTGAAATATTGGCGGCATCGCTCAAGGTGAGGTCCGCTGTGTTGAAATTGATGTTGGTGAAGTTCTGGATACGTGTCGCAGCAGCCAGCGTATCGGTGGAATTATTGAAATTCAGCGTGTTATTACCGCTTCCTGCATTAAGAGAACCCAGGTAAGTATTGCCAAGCGTCAGATTACTAAGAGTAAAGGTATCGTCGCCGGTGCCTGTCACAATGGATGCGACAGAAGCGCCATTGTCAATGGTGACACTATTATTGCCTGCGCCTAAGTCTATCAGGCCTTCACTGACGGAAGTGGCACCCAACATTAAAACATCATCACCAGAACCGGTTGTCAGCATTCCGGACTGCGTACCATTATTGTTGATAGTATTGGCCGCATTATTGGCAAAAGTGACAGCACCATTTATTTGCCCTTGATTGTTCAGCGTTTTCCCGGCGGCTCCGGTAAAACTGATGGCAGTTGCGCCAGAGGCATCAATCTGGGCATTAGCGCCAATCGTTGTGGTATTGTTTGTTACGCCATCATTAACAACCAGGCCTGTCCCGCCACTGTTGGTGACATTCACCAGCAGATTGACGCTACCAAAATCGACACCACCGCCCGTAACATTAATCCCTTTACCTGCCCCTGTAATATTGAGGTCCAAGGCTTCAGGGCTCCAACCATCCAGGGCCGTATTGGCAGTTGAAATGGCTGTACCTACCCCGGAAACATTAATGGCGTTGCGGCCATTGGGGCTGGTCGCAAAGGTGACACCGGTAATGTTATCAAAACCAATGCCGTCGAGCAGATTGATGTGGGTATTACTCAGTGTTAAGGCGGCATTATCACTTTTGGCAATTGCCTTGCCGCTACCATTAATATTTATGGTGGTGTCGGTAACGGAATGCGTCTCGGTATTGCCAGCAGCAATGGTAATGCCGTCGGCAGCATTGCTGGTATTGATGGTGCCACCTGTCAAATTTAACCCGGCATTGCCGAGAACGTTAATCGCCGTCCCTCCAGAAGCATTAATCTCGCCTCCGGTGTTATCAACGGTCATTGATTTAATTACTGAGGAGTTTAAGGCGATGCCCGCCGTCGTGCTGTTGATCGTGCCATTATTAGCAATGTTAACTGCGCCCGTACCGTTATGGGTTGCGGAGATACCGGTTGCAGCCCCAATAGTGCCAGCGGAGCGGATGTAAATGCCACTGGCATTACCCGCGTTTTTTGTCGCTAAAATCCCTGCACCGGTGGCCTGTAAAATCGATCCCGTTGCCAGGTTATAGATCACATCCGTAGGCCCAGCCGCGCCATTGTTGAGGCCTGTGGTATTAGTGGCCAAGTTATCAATCGCATTACCTGAAATGATCCCACCACCTGTCGCACGTGCCTGCAGGATAATTTTTGCGCCTGAACCAAAGCCGGTTACCGGATCATAACTGCCGATGAGCACACCCCGATTGTTATTGGTTCCGCTGAGGACATCCTGGTTGGCGATTAACTCGAAGGCAGAACCATCGGCAAAGGTGTAGACAAAAGCATCGATACCATTGCTACCGGTATCGGTCAGGTTGGCTGTTGAACCTGTTCTATCAATCTTGACGTCAGCACCATTGAGAAAATCCATGGTTGCCGTATTATTGGTGGCGCCGGTATTATGGAAAGAGACAGCGGTACCCAAGTGGGTGACGTGAAATCTACCGGTAAATACCAGTTTATTAACTTCACCGATTTCCTGGTTCCTATCGTTAACCACCACATCGTTACCGATATTGCCGAATGTCATAACGCTATTGGTAGCATCACCATTGCCCCCCATAAAAACGAGCTGGGAAACACCAAGAAAATCAATGTTGTTATAAATCACATTAACGGCTGTACTGGAGCCGTTTACGCTGACCATTGTGTAGTAGTTGGCTGAATTGATCTGGGACATATTCTGTAGCGTTAAGCTTTTAGTCCCTGAAGTCACCCTCAAGCCATTTGTGGTGGTATTAGAAACGGTTAAACCATAAAGCCCGTTACCATCAATCACCACATCTTGATTGCTCAGATTGACAGCGACGTTCTGAGTCAGTGGGATGTCAGCACCCAGAATAACTTTGTCATAAGTCCCATTGGATAACGCGGTAATAAGCTCTGCCTGGGTCGAGACGGTAATCTCAAGCGCGTAGGCTGAATTGATGCCAAATAAAGCAAGGTAACTCAAAGACAACGTAATGAGATTTTTTCTTAAATTTTTTGGAAGATTGTCTTTATTAACAATGGGCAAGTCACTTTCGGTGAGTAAACTATAGCTACGTTTATTTTTTGTCCTCCCTTTTGCCAATTCACTCACAACAACCCATGCGCTCAAAGTTTTATTCCAAATGACTTTGTAGATTGTATTCATTGGTAATAGCTCCAATTTACTTATAGATGCTGCCCGATGACCGGTTGTGTTCGAAAAAGAAGTGCTTCCCATTAGTAATAATAAAAAAATCAGTAGGCTATATTCATCATTTCCTCTTGTTGAGCTTTATGATGAGTTCATCTGCCAAGGTTAATGAATGGAGTGAACTTAAGCTGTATCCTCAATCAACTGACTATAGTGTGGTTTTTGGACAAATGCTTAGCTCTTGCAAAGATAATCATGAAGGCGTTAAGCCTCCTCCAGTGAACAAAAGTGAGTTCCTGGATTGCGCATCGTAATGTTAGGAGAAAGAAGTATTCAACGCTCGTTGCAAGCTTGAATCACTCTCATCCCCAAGCGAAAGGAAAGATTTGGTGGACACCTCTCTCATAGAGCTGCCCCTTATGTACAACGCTTTATTATTTTGTTTTATAAGTGGATTATTTTGTACTCAGTTTAGGGCTGACACAAAATACTCCCTTTAAAATCAGATGGCTATATTTCTCAGATCACGGCTTTTAGGCCGCAATCTGAGATACGTATAAGAGACAACCCGTAGAGAGGGTTAGGGTGAAGGGAAAAGCTTAAGCGATACCCTGACTACGCAGATAGTCTTCGTAGTTGCCGGTAAAGTCGATCACCTTGTTCGGGGTCATTTCCAGAATACGTGTGGCCAGCGAGCTCACAAATTCACGGTCATGGGATACAAAGATCAACGTGCCTTCATACATTTCCAGCGCCATATTCAGCGACTCGATAGATTCCATATCCATGTGGTTGGTTGGTTCATCCATCACCAGAATATTCGGGCGCTGCATCATCAGCTTACCGAACAGCATACGGCCCTTCTCACCACCCGACAGCACTTTTACGCGCTTCTTGATGTCGTCCTGGCTGAACAGTAAACGGCCCAGTACGCTACGTACCGCCTGCTCGTCGTCTTTTTCCTGTTTCCACTGGCTCATCCAGTCGAACACGGTCAAGGTATCATCGAACTCGTATTCATGATCCTGCGCGTAGTAACCGATCCTGGCGTTTTCTGACCATTTCACGCTGCCGTTATCCGGCTCTACGTCCCCGACCAGGGTTTTCAGCAAGGTGGATTTACCGATGCCGTTAGGACCCAGAATTGCGACCTTTTCACCCACTTCAATCATCAGGTCGAGCTTGCTAAACAGCGGGCCGTTGTCGAAACCTTTGCTCAACGCTTCCACTTCCAGCGCGTTACGGAACAGTTTCTTATCCTGCTCGAAGCGGATAAACGGGTTCTGACGGCTGGAGGCTTTCACCTCTTCCAACTGAATCTTGTCGATCTGGCGGGCACGGGAAGTCGCCTGCTTGGACTTGGAGGCGTTGGCGCTGAAGCGGCTAACGAATGACTGCAATTCGTTAATCTGTGCCTTCTTCTTGGCGTTGTCTGACATCAAACGCTCACGCGCCTGAGTGGCCGCCGTCATATATTCGTCGTAGTTGCCTGGGTATACGCGCAGTTCGCCGTAATCCAGATCCGCCATGTGGGTACACACCATGTTCAGGAAGTGACGGTCGTGCGAAATGATAATCATGGTGCTGTTACGCTCGTTCAGCACCTGCTCCAGCCAGCGAATGGTATCGATGTCCAGGTTGTTGGTAGGCTCGTCGAGCAGCAGAATTTCTGGATTAGAGAACAGCGCCTGCGCCAACAGCACACGCAGCTTAAAACCTGGGGCGATTTCGCTCATCGGGCCGTAATGCTGCTCTACCGGAATACCTACGCCGAGCAGCAGTTCACCCGCGCGGGCTTCAGCGGTGTAACCGTCCATCTCACCGTAGGCGACTTCCAGATCGGCCACTTTATAGCCATCTTCTTCGCTCATTTCCGCCAGGGCGTAAATGCGATCGCGCTCTTCTTTTACCGCCCACAGTTCGGTGTGGCCCATGATCACGGTATCCAGCACGCTGAACTCTTCGAACGCGAACTGATCCTGACGCAGTTTACCCAGGCGTTCGTTCGGATCGAGGAACACGTTACCGGCGCTTGGCACCAGATCACCGCCGAGGATTTTCATAAAGGTGGATTTACCGCAGCCGTTGGCTCCGATCAAACCGTAACGGTTACCGCCGCCAAACTTGACGGAAATGTTTTCAAACAACGGCTTACTGCCAAACTGCATAGTGATGTTGTTAGTGCTTAACACAGCGCTCGCTCTTCATATCATAGGGAATGTGATTTGGCGCGCATTATGCCATAACGAAACGCAGATATCGTGGGGAGTTTTGATGAAGATTTGTGCGGTGAGGAAGCTGCGGAGATAGGCTTCAAGAAATATCTCCGCAATGATCAGTATTTTATTCTCGTGGCGGAAACTTGGCGGCGATCATCGTGGCGTTGGGTTGCAGCCCACCAAGGCTCCATTGCTCTGGCTCATGTTCATCGATTCTGACCCAAACCGACGCTCTGAAAGCCGGATCGCCCCGCCCTTCAATTTCCACCATTAAATCAGTGATACGCTTGAGCAGCTCGCTTTTCTGCTCCTCGTTCATAATTCCTTTGATGGTTTGCACATTAACAAAAGGCACGCTAATCTCCTTGCATTGATATAAGTCTGATAATCAGACTCAGAATAGACAAGGTCACTGCTCATGTCAAAAATGCTCCGGATCCCCCCTCTCTCTGCCGAATTATGTGGTTTAGCGCAGGCCGCAGAAATCATCGGCGATCGCTGGACGCTCTTGATCCTGCGTGAAGCCTTCTATGGCGTGACGCGGTTCGAAGATTTACGCACCGATATTGGCGCATCCAGGCACGCCTTGAGCAGCCGTCTGGCGGCTATGGTCGAAGGGGGCTTATTGAGCAAAAGTGCCTATCAAGAACCAGGAACACGGGAACGCCATGAATATGTGTTAACCGAAAAAGGCCGCAGCTTGGGGCCAATTCTGATGGCGTTGATGGAATGGGGGCACAAGTATCTGCTTGGCAATAAGCCCCATGTCATATTGACAGAAAAAGAAAGTGGCCAGCCACTGCAACAGGTACTGATCACCCGGCAAGGGAAAATCGTTACGCTGGAACAGGCACAACTGGCACCGATTGTTCAGGCTGACGCGACAAAATCACTTAAATAACATACTGTTTTTAATTATTTTTTAGGACCATCTTCAGGATAGCCCCAGACTTCTACTTCTGATGAAAGTGCTGGCTATCTGCCGGTGCCTGTTCGCGCGGCTCCAGCCCATAATCACGCACCACATCAGCTACCCGCAGCCGATAATATTCCAGCACGTCGTGCCGCCCGCGTGCCTGCGCCTTACGGTGCTGCTCCAGATTGCGCCACTGCTGTACCGCTGCTTCATCGCGCCAGAATGATAACGACAGCAATTTTTGTGGATCGCTCAGGCTCTGAAAGCGCTCGATAGAAATAAATCCGTCGATTTCCGCCAACAGCGGTTTCAGCTCAGCCGCCAGATTGAGATAAGTTTCCCGCTGCCCTTCGGCAGACTGTAATTCAAAAATAACCGCGATCATTATCGTTCCTCAACAGTAAAAAATTCCGGCACATGCGCATTCTGCGAAACACGCCAGCGAAAGTGGGCTAATAATTTTGGCTCAATATTGAGCGCCAATAAATGACGAATACCGCTCAAGGCAATAGATTGCGCCCAATCGGACCCAGGACACTGATGGCTGCCGCAGCCGAAGGCAAAACTTTCTTCAGCCGTCTTCAACGGAATCAGCACCACTTGCCCAACCGTCAACCGCTGACCAGCCAGTTCGGTCTCACGCAACGCAAAACGGCGAGTGGTATGAATCGGCGGCGTTTCCTGTAGCACGGCAGCGAGGCCATCTTCCGCTGCCACATCCCGTTCCTGCATCAATAACAGCGTTTGCCCTAATAATCCGGCAGTTCCCTCACAGGCCTGAAAAAACAGCCCTATGGCATTGGCGATCGCCACCGAACGATCGCCAATATGTTGGCACAAGCGGGTGAATAATGGGCCATCGGCAGTCTGCATCCACTCATGCAATTTTCCGGCGGCAACGGCACCGCACGCCATCTGCTGCTCGCTGCCGCCAGGGGCGATGCAGCGCACAAAATCCAATACGCTATCCACCAGCGCAGTGCGTTCCTGACAGGCAACGCCCAGCATCTCCGCCAATACGCTAATCGGTAAGGCGTAATTGAAGCGCGTTAGCTGTTCGGCTGTTAGCACGCCAGGGGCCAATTGTTGCGCCACCCGAGTTGCTATTTGGCGGATCTCATTATCACTGAACGAGGTTAAAACCGTGCTGATTGCGGTTTTCAGTTCGCGATGCCCAGCATCATCACGCATGCGTACCAATGCGGTAAACACTGGTTGCGCCAGGGTGTTAAGCAGCGCCATCGGCACGGGTTCATGTGGCGGGCGCACGCCAAGATCGACATGGGTCAAGGCTTCACGTACCGCTTGCGGCGTTGTAACGGCAAAGGGGCAGACCGTCATGGGATATACCTTCAGGTTAAACGGAGGAATTGGCATTGTGGCGTTAGACGAACGACAACACTTCGCTTATGCTCGAAATATGAATGATACCGATATTGAAGATCGCCTCGCGGCGTTGACCGCCGCCATCGCTGACCGTACGCGAGCCCGCATGCTATGTCTGTTGATGGATGGCCGTGCCTATACCGCCACGGAACTAAGCGCTGCGGTAGATGTGGCCGCCTCAACCGCCAGCAACCATCTGGCACGCCTGCTGGAACAACGCCTGCTCGCCTGCGTGAAGCAAGGGCGCCACCGTTTTTACCGCTTGGCCGGTCAACCGGTGGCCGAGGTGCTGGAAACCCTGATGGCGTTGGCTGGCGTCGAACAGCCGGTGGTGAAAAGCACCACGCCGAGCTCACTGCGCTTTGCCCGCACCTGCTACGACCATATGGCGGGCGAAGTCGCCGTTCTGTTACATAACCGCCTGTTTGAGCTGGCATGGTTGACCGGTGATGGCGACTATCAGCTCAGCAATCAGGGGCAAACAGCGTTGGCACAGTTGGGCATCGACTGTTCCCCCGTGCTCTCTCGGCGACGTTTTGCCTGCGGTTGCCTGGATTGGAGCGAACGCAAAGCCCACCTTGGCGGCGCACTCGGTGCCGCACTGCTAGCTGGGTTCGAAAAACGTGGCTGGATCCAGCGCCAGCTTGACAGCCGCGCCTTGCAACTCACCACAGCGGGTAAAAAGGCGCTGATCGCACATTTTGGCATATCCGTTTAACCCGATAACAGGCTAGGTTTACTGCCACATTCATAGGATAGCCTGTTGATGAATCCGTAAAATCTGAGGAGTGACCATGTTTGATCAAGCCCAATTCCCCATTACTCAACGCTGGCCTGCTAAGCACCCTGAACGATTACAGCTCTACTCGCTGCCAACGCCAAACGGGGTGAAAGTCTCTATCATGCTGGAGGAGATCGGTTTGCCTTATGAGGCACACTTGGTCGATATCGGTAACAACGAAACCTGGACGCCAGAATTCCTGTCGCTAAACCCGAACGGTAAAATCCCGGCAATCATCGATCCCGATGGCCCCGGAGGCAAACCGTTCGAACTGTTCGAATCTGGCGCGATCCTGCTGTATCTGGCAGAAAAAAGCGGCAAGTTCTTGCCGCAAGATGCTGCGTTGCGTTATGAAACTATCCAGTGGGTATTCTTCCAAATGGCGGCGGTTGGCCCAATGTTCGGCCAGCTTGGCTTTTTCCACAAATTCGCCGGGCGCGAATATGAAGACAAACGGCCGTTGGAACGCTATCAGAAAGAGTCCAAACGCCTGCTCGGCGTGCTAGAAAGCCGCTTGGCTGGGCGCGATTGGATCATGGGTGCCGATTACACCATTGCCGATATTTCACTGCTTGGCTGGGTGCGTAATCTGATTGGTTTCTATCAAGCACGTGAACTAGTGGAATTCGACAGTTTCCCACTGGTCGGCCAATGGTTGGAGCGTGGCTTAGCCCGGCCAGCGGTGCAACGTGGGGTGAATATTCCCGCTCGCGAAGCATAACTACATTCTGGGATAGCCAGACAAGCTATCCCTTCTCACTGATATTCTTGGACTACCTTCTGCAAGATCTGCTGTCACTGGTACCCTGCTGAATTTATCCCCTTGCTCCCAGTAGAGCATTTTTCGCCACGTGGAATTCCCCAGTTAGTACTTGCGTCACCTTTCACGCAGGCCTATTATCAAAGAATAAACTTGGATTATTAACTGTATTTTACTGTGACCTGAATGTCGTACCTGCGGGAGGATTTATACAATGGATCGCGCCAATATCATTCACGACTTGATGGACTGGATAGAAACTCATCTGGATCAACCGCTGCTGCTGGACAACGTGGCAGCAAAATCGGGCTACTCCAAATGGCACTTGCAACGCATGTTCCGCAGTACCACTGGCCATGCGCTGGGTAGTTACATCCGCGAGCGCCGTCTTTCGCAGGCAGCGCAAGTTCTACGCGCTACCCCTCGCTCGATTCTGGACATCGCCCTGCAATTCCATTTTGATTCTCAGCCTTCATTTTCGCGGGCATTTAAAAAGCAGTTTGGCGCAACCCCGGCGGTCTATCGCCGCACACCAGCGCAAGGTATGGCAGAGTCATCGCCACAGAACAGCGCACAACAACCCAATTATCACAACGAATCACCCAGCCTGCATCTGTTGTACAACGGTAAGTGTACCGACGGTAAATGCACCCAGTGGATAGGGCAGCGCTGATAGCAAAAGGGACGCGGTCAGACTCCGTCCCTTTACCTTAATATGCCAGCATTTGAAGGCATAACTCTCCCTATTTATACAGGTCCGCCGTGCCGTAGACGTGATTATTCACCGTAGCCGACGTAATGCGGTAAGCACTGGCCCCTTTTTGTTGGGCCTCAGCGGCAATCATCTGCTCAAAACCACTCAACGTGCTTGCCTGGCTGGAAACCACGCCGATTTTTTGTAACTTCTGTGCTTCAGCGGTGGTCACCGGGGTAGCGGCCAGAGCGCTACTGCCAATACAGGCCAGAACCACGGCCAGAATGATGTTTTTCATAATAAACCTCTCGATAACTGGAAATGACCGGCGACATCGGCCGCCGGATATTGGCCAATATTTACTGGCTCATCGCATCTTTCTTCATCGCATCTTTCTTCATTTCATCTTTCTTCATGGCATCCTTAGCCATATGATCTTTCTTCATGTGCTCTTTTTTAACGCAATCTTTGCCCATACAGTCTTTTTTCATACTGTCCTTAGCCATACTGCCTTTAGCCATGCCGTCGTGGGACATTTGGCTCATCTCATCCTTTTTCATGCCATCGTGGCTCATGCTGTCTGCCGCATAGGCACCAGAGACACCCAACATCAACGCGCTGCACATCATCACGGCGAATAACTTTTTCATAATATTTCCTTCGGTTATTTAGAAAGCACTTTGCAGTGCATGGAGTTATTTGGAGCAGCGCTTAACTGCCGCCAAACCAGTTGTAACCTTGATCTTCCCAGTAGCCTCCCGTGAAGCGATTGGTAACCTCGATCGCTTGAATATGTTTCGGATTTTTGTAACCCAACTTGGTAGGCATACGCAGCTTCATCGGATAACCATATTTACGCGGCAGGATCTGCCCGTCATAGGTCAACGCCAGAATGGTCTGCGGATGCAACGCAGTGGCCATATCGATGCTGGTGTAATAATCATCCGCACATTTAAAGCTGACATATTTAGCATTGAGATCGGCACCAATCGCTTGCAGGAAGGCGGTAAAAGGCACCCCGCCCCATTTACCGATGGCACTCCAGCCTTCAACACAGATATGGCGCGTTACCTGGCTGATTTGCGTCATCTTGTGCAACTGCGGCAGCGTCCAGGGCTGTTTGTTCAGCACCAACCCAGCCACTTCCAACTGGTAGTCGTCCCCATCAATCTCTGGAGCTTCATCCTCGGCATAAAACGCGTTGAATGGGAAAGGCCGGGTGATCATCGATTCCGGGTAGACCGGTGCCAGATGATCGGCATTAAACAGCCAGCCCTGAACCCGATCGTTAAAGCGTGAAATCCGGCTCAGCGCCTGTTCTACGTGGGTGTTATCACTCAGATCGCACCCGGTAAGCATCGCGATGCCCCCCAGCGTCAGCCCATTGCGCAGAAAGCGACGGCGGGATGAGGATTCAAGCTGGCGAGCCAGCAGACGCTGCGCTTCTTTTACCAACTCATGGCCTTCTTGCAGGCTCATCGACTGTTGTTCTGTTTTCATTACGAATTCCTTAGCGCCCACGCAGCATGGCAAGCAGAGTACGGGGCACCAAGGCCACCATCACCAGATGGATCACCACAAACCCCACCAGCGCCGACATGGCAAAGAAGTGGATATAGCGAGCCATCTCATAACCCCCCAGCAGCACGCGCAGCAGCGGAAATTGCACCGACTTCCATATCACCAACCCGGAAAGCACCATCAGGATGCTGGCAGCCATCGCAAACAGATAGGCGGCCCGTTGCACCATGTTGTAATGCCGCAAATCGGCATGCTGTAATTTGCCACGCAGCGCCGCCCACAGATCGTTAAAAAACTGACGAGGACTGAGCGGCCAGTATTGACGTTTAAAACGGCCACTCAACAGATTAATCAGCAAATAGCACAGGCCGTTGAGGCCAAACAGCCACATCCCGGCAAAGTGCCACTGGAGTGCGCCCCCCAACCAGCCGCCCAAGGTTAATTCATTAATAAACCTGAAGTTAAACAGCGGGGAAGCGTTGTAGATCCGCCAACCGCTGGTGACCATAATTAGCATCGCCAACGCATTCAGCCAATGAGTCAACCGCAGCCACAGTGGGTGGATGAGGCCGGTTTTCTCTGGCGTGATCGACATACTCATGGTGTCTCTCCTGACGGCGCCTGTTTCGATGGACTAAGTATTAGCCAGATTTGTTCCCCAAGACCTCACGCAAAGTTAAATAAAATGTGACAACTCTGAAGGCGAGGGTTGTGTAGACTTCGGTAATAGCCAAAAAACGCGGTGGAAAGAATGGATAAGGCAAAACGCATTTTGATCGTCGAAGACGACGCCAATATTGCTGAACTGTTGCAGTTGCATCTGCGCGATGAAGGTTATGACATCAGCCACGCCGCCGATGGCAATCTGGGGATGGCGATGCTGGAACAAGGCGGGTGGGACGCCCTGATTCTCGATCTGATGCTGCCGGGGATTGATGGGCTGGAAATCTGCCGCCGCGCGCGCAACATGACGCGCTATACCCCGATCATCATTACCAGCGCGCGCTCCAGCGAAGTTCACCGGGTGTTGGGGCTTGAACTGGGCGCTGACGATTATCTCGCCAAGCCTTTCTCGATGCTGGAACTGGTGGCGCGGGTAAAAGCGCTGTTCCGCCGCCAGGAGGCGATGACCCGTAACCTGCGTATGGAAGCAGGCACCTTGAGTTTCCACGGGCTGATCATCGATCCTATCGCCCGTGAGGTGCATCTGAACCAGCAAGCGGTGGAACTGACGCCGCGAGAATTCGACCTGCTGTACTTTTTCGCCCGCCATCCGGGCAAAGTGTTCTCGCGCCTCAGTTTGCTGAATCAGGTATGGGGATACCAGCACGAAGGCTACGAGCATACCGTCAATACGCATATCAACCGGCTGCGGATCAAAATCGAAAGCAACCCGGCTGAACCCGAGCGCATCCTCACCGTCTGGGGCATGGGCTATAAATTCGCGGCCGCGCCGCAAGAGTGAATCATGAAAAATCTCACGCTCACACAACGCCTGACGCTGGTTTTCGCTCTGCTGCTGCTGATCTGCTGTTCGATCTCCGGCGTATTGCAGGTGCGCAGCAGTACCCAATACAGCCAAGCGGTGATTCAACGGCTTTCGGCCAATCTGGCGCTGCATATCGCCACCAGCAATCCACTGCTGAGCCCCAAAGGATGGGACGACAGCTCAGTACATACCCTGTTCGATCGCCTGATGGCAGTCAACCCGAGCGTGGAGGTTTACCTGCTGGATAAAGCAGGCAATATCGTTGGTAATGCCGCGCCCGCCGGGCGACTGAAGCGGCAGAGAGTCGATCTGTCTCCTATCCAGGCGCTGCTGAGCGGGGCAAAAATGCCGATTTATGGCGACGACCCGCGTAACTTGAATGCCAACAAAGTGTTCAGCGTTGCCCCGCTGAAGGTCAACGGTGAGATCGAAGGCTACCTGTATGTCGTGCTGCTCGGCGAAGATTACGATGCCTTGGCCAACAGCGCGCAGGTGAACTCCGCACTTTATTCGGCGCTGTGGTCAATGGGGCTGGTGGTGCTGTTCGGGCTGCTGGCGGGGGCTTTTGCCTTCCGCTGGGTTACCCGCCCAATCCGCCACCTGACTCAGCAGGTCAGCAAACTGGACAGCGACGGTATCGCAGCCTTGCAGGCTTACGCCAATAATACGCCTGAGAGTAGCGGCCGCGACGAAGTCAGCCAGTTGCAGCAAGCGTTTCGCCGCATGGCACAGCGGATTGCCGAGCAGTGGCAAACGCTGTCACAGCAGGATCAGCAACGGCGCGAATTTATCGCCAATATCTCGCACGACCTGCGCACGCCGCTCACTTCGCTGCATGGTTATCTGGAAACGTTATCGGTGAAATCGGCCAGCCTGGCGGAAACCGATCGCCAACGTTATTTGGAGATCGCATTGGCACAAAGCCGCAAGGTAGGCCGGTTGGCGCAAGAGCTGTTCGAACTGGCGCGGTTGGAATACGGGGTGGTAAAACCACAGAAGGAGCCCTTCTCACTCAGTGAGTTGGTACAGGATGTGTTCCAGAAGTTTGAGTTGGCCGCCGAAGCGCGCCAGCAGCAGTTGCGTGCCGATATTCAGCCAGGGATCCCGCTGGTGAATGCCGATCTGAGCATGATGGAGCGAGTACTGACCAATCTGCTGGACAACGCAATCCGGCATACGCCTCAAACCGGTGAAATCACCATCCGTTTATGGACGCAAGGCAATAAGGTGATGGTGCAGGTGAATGACAGCGGACCGGGGATCCCACAAGAATTACGTGCGGATCTGTTTATCCGTCCGTCAATCCTGAATAACGCCCGCCGCCATGCCGGAGGTTTGGGTTTGATGATTGTAAAACGCATCCTGCAATTGCATGACAGCGATATCACTTTAGTGGAACAACCGCACGCAGGGGCCTGTTTCCGTTTTTCGGTTCCGGTGTACTGAGCACAATGGCGGCAATCGCGATGATTGTCGTCGTGATATGTCATTCAAGGTAATGGCGATCGCGCTGTGCCAATCAGCCCTCATTAAGTAATATTATTAATCAGTCACTGACGTTAATACCATCATCTTGGTGACAAACAGGGAAATAATATAGCAACTAAAGGAGTCGTTACCCGACATTTATAAAGGGTAATAGCGGGTACGGAATACCAGAATAAGGCGCATAAAATCCGCCTGATTTAACTGTAGCTTGCGCATAATATTAAGCTTATGGGTACTGACCGTTTTGTAACTGCGTTGGGTAACATCGGCAATACGCTGAGGATCGGCACCGCCCGTCATCAGAGCCAGAATACGCCATTCGCTGTGCGAAAGTGGCTGTATCGGTTGCCCTAGCAGGCTCTGGATAGACGGGCTGCGATACCCTTTGACATCAATAGCGGTAGACAGGCAATCCAGATCATCACGTTTGGACACCAAGGACAAGTGGGGCTCCATTGCCAGAATAGCAAGAATGCCAGTATGCGTAATATCGGTGAATATCACAAAAGTAGCATCAGGCCAGAATACTCTGGAAGTTAAAACAAATTGAGTAACGTCATACAATTTTTCAGAATGGCTATAGAGCTCCATGATAACGGTTTGTTTCTCGTTATCACCCAGCGCAATTTCTATTTCTTTCAGGTGTTGAAAACTGCAAGTGCGAGTATGCTCAGGATCAATCAGCGTCTGTAATCCTTTTCTCACCCAAGGAGAAGGATCAAAAAAAATGAAATCACCTTCATAAGTAGCTTTCTTCATAACAAATTACCATCGAATAATTGTAAGAATATTGGAAAAAACGCAAAGCATAGCCTCTTGAATACCAAAATATAAAAGGGCATTTTTTAAGCGCTGCATTGAGATTAATTATTTGATTTTAATAATGTGTTCTTGGTGGCCTATTCCATTTCCCCTGCAGGTGTTTCATCCTGACACCCGATGATAATGATTACATTAGCGGTGAGTTTTCACTTTCCAACCCGGAGCAAATTTCTACTTTATGCTCACGAAGAACCTTACAACGCAGAAAAAACAGCCTGGAGATACCGGATATATAGGACTTAACCTGATTACTACGTACCAGCAGAAGATACTCATCTGCATTGCACTGCACTTTTTGCAGTTCGGCGTAAGCCAGAACATCATCACCAGCGCCAGTATCTGCCGAGGTTGACATGAACACCTTACACCCGCCTGCCTTGCCCAAGTACGTTTCCTCACGGGAAACCGAGCTAAAGCTATAAATGGCAATACCGCTAATCACAACAAAAACAAACGCCAGAACTCCCCAACCGTAATGAATATGTCTCGCTGGTGAAGAACGGGCCGTTGCTGAAAGTGGTTTCACCTCCGTATGTACCGTGGATTTGGCTAACGGTACCTCGTCGTTAACAAACGCCTCATCCTCTTTTTTACAGATTTCCACCTGTATTTCGTGCCGCAGCATAAAGCCCACTTTAGGCACGGTAACAATGACCTCATCATCAATGCCTAATGCCTTGATCACTCTGCGTAATTTACTGACACACTGATTAAGATTATTGTTGCTGGAGACCATCCCATAGTCATCCCATACTTTCTTGAATATCACTTCTCGGCTGACAGCATCACCATGGTGGGCAATCAACAACTGCAACAGACGCTTTGAAGGATTCGAGATAGGTAAAGGCTCTTCGGAGAAATCACACAGGCTCAACGCTCCGTTATCAACGTCGAAAAGAATGCGGTCATTAAATCTATATTTCATTTTATTCACGGGTTTTCACTATAAGAACAGCCTAATCCTGGCATCTATTGTTAATGAAGCATTAACTAAAGTGTAAAAAAACTAACTTTCGTAAATCCTACTTTATACATTGGTATCAATGTCTTAACACCAAGGAGGACTATCCTGGTTTTCCCCCTTCCTTGGAGTAAGAATTTTCTCATAACCCAAGCCAAAGGTTATACAAACACGCCGCACATTGATATATTTATATATGAAACGATTAAAAGTTAGATTTTTATATTGTAAATAACAATTTTTAAGCTTAAAACAGATATAAATAATCTGTTTCAGTAAATTTTAATGTAAAAATAGTGATGCTTTAAGAAATGAGATCTTTTGCCTCACGAAAAAATGAGCGCAAATAGCGGTTTCAAACGGGGTTTATGCTTTTAAATCAATGTCGTCTGGTGTTGAGAATTCTCAAGCGAAAATAAAAATCTTCGAATTTCCTCTCCAAAAACGTCACTTAATCTCGCAGATTGGTGATAAATATTTCTGCTCTGTAAAGGCTAGTCAAACATTTGCCGTCAGCAACGAAATATTCGCCTGCGTAATCGCTTCCTGTACCGCTTCCGGTAGATTGCCATCGGTGATAATCGCATCAAATGCCGCGATCGGCAGCGCCAGATAGGTGGCCACCTTGCCATATTTGGACGTATCGCTCAGCAGAATACAGCGGCGGCTGGCTTCAACAATCGCCTTCTTCACCATCACCTTATCCTCACTGGGCGTTGATAGCCCACGCATACTCCACGAAGAAGCCGAGATAAACGCCAGATCGATAAACAGATGACCCAATGCCTGGGCCGCAGCGGCCCCCACACAGGAACGGTTTTCACGGCAGACGGTTCCGCCGGTGTGGATCAGCTTGCATTGGCTGTGCTCAAGCAGGTAAGCCGCGATCACAAAGTCGTTGGTCACCACGGTGATATCGTCACGATCGCCAATCTGCCGCGCCAGGGCCAGCGTGGTGGTGCCTGCATCCAGATAGATGCAACTGTTAACCGGGATCTGGCGTGCGGCCAGTTGCCCAATCGCCGCTTTCTGCTGGCTGAACATGCCCTCTTTATCTTGATGCGAAGGTTCTGTTGCCACCCGTTCAGCCGACTGTACGCCACCAGAAACGGTGGTCACAGCGCCTTGTTCTTCCAGTTTTTGCAGATCGCGCCGGATAGTCATATGCGACACCCCCAGCCTTTCGGTCAGTTCGGCGATGCTAACCACGCCGCGCTCAGATACCAGCGCTAAAATTTGTTGGTGGCGTTCAACAGGTATCACGATGTCCTCTCAAT
The DNA here is from genome assembly GCF_057180605.1 of Serratia sp. HNCC26DJ206. Taxonomy (NCBI): domain Bacteria; kingdom Pseudomonadati; phylum Pseudomonadota; class Gammaproteobacteria; order Enterobacterales; family Yersiniaceae; genus Serratia; species Serratia sp. HNCC26DJ206. The sequence continues at coordinate 104,105 of NZ_JBXUGP010000017.1, read as the reverse complement.
AACCGCAGTGATAATAATTGTGATTTTACGTCAATTTTCGTGCAGAGAAAGCAAAGCTTTCCAGGCTGTGAAGCCCATCATTATCACAAAAAACATTTAAAAGCATTATGTTAAGGAAAGTTTCCGCTATAAATGACCTTTTTCTTCATTGTTAATAATTGTGAAGGCGATCACCGATAACCGCCGCCATAACGCTTACATTTAACACAACAAAACAAATAATCACTAAAATTAACAGGAGTGTTTTATGACACAGCCAGGAAATTATTCAGTTTGCATCGTCGGCTTAGGCTCCATGGGCATGGGCGTGGCAAAGTCGTGCATCAACGCTGGGCTCACCACTTATGGTGTCGATCTCAACCCACAGGCGCTGGCAACTCTACAACAGGCCGGGGCCAAGCAGGCAACCACCAGCGCGGCAGGGTTTGCGGCTGAACTGGATGCCGTCTTGCTGCTGGTGGTCAATGCGGCACAGGTGAAGCACATCCTGTTTGGCGACAACGGCTTGGCAGCACAGCTAAAACCCAATACGCCCGTGATGGTGTCTTCCACCATTGCCGCCGCCGATGCCAAAGAGATCGAACAGGGGCTGAAAACCTTCGGCCTCAACATGTTGGACGCCCCGGTTTCCGGCGGCGCGGCCAAGGCCGCAGAAGGCCAGATGACGGTCATGGCATCCGGCAGTGAAGCCACTTTCGCCCAGTTGCAGCCGGTATTAGACGCAGTGGCCGGTAAGGTTTACCGCATCGGCGCAGAGATCGGCCTGGGTGCTACGGTGAAAATCATCCACCAACTGCTGGCCGGGGTGCATATTGCCGCCGGTGCCGAAGCGATGGCGCTGGCGTCACGCGCCGGTATCCCGCTGGACGTGATGTACGATGTGGTTACCCACGCCGCCGGTAACTCCTGGATGTTTGAAAACCGTATGCGCCACGTAGTGGACGGCGACTATACGCCAAAATCCGCCGTGGACATCTTCGTTAAAGACCTCGGGCTGGTGGCCGACACCGCCAAAGCACTGCACTTCCCGCTGCCGCTGGCCTCCACGGCCTTCAATATGTTCACCTCCGCCAGTAATGCCGGTTATGGCAAAGAAGATGACAGCGCGGTGATCAAGATTTTCTCCGGTATCAACCTGCCAGACAACAAGAGGAACGCCTAATGCTGCTCGGAGTCATTGCCGATGATTTTACCGGCGCGACCGATATCGCCAGCTTCTTGGTAGAAAACGGTTTACCCACCGTCCAACTGAACGGCGTGCCGCAGGACGATGCGCCGGTAGGTGCCCAAGCGGTGGTGATCAGCCTGAAGTCGCGCTCTTGCCCGGTCGATCAGGCGATCGAACAATCGTTGCAGGCGCTGGCCTGGCTGCAACGCCAAGGCTGCCGCCAGTTCTACTTCAAATACTGTTCCACCTTCGACAGTACCGCGCAGGGCAATATCGGCCCGGTGACCGATGCTTTACTTGATGCGCTGGGCGAACAACAAACGGTGATCTCCCCTGCGCTGCCGGTCAACGGCCGCACGGTGTATCAAGGATATCTGTTCGTGATGGATCAACTGCTGTCTGAATCCGGCATGCGCAACCACCCGGTCACGCCAATGACCGACAGCAATCTGTTGCGGCTGATGGAAGCGCAGGCAACCGGGCGCTGTGGGCTGGTCAATGCGGCGGAGATGGATCGCGGTGCCGATGCGGTAAAAGAAAAACTACAGCAGTTAGCGCAGCAAGGCGTGCGCTACGCGGTGCTGGACACCCTGAATGAGCAGCATTTGCTCACCCAAGGAGAAGCGCTGAAAACCATGAAGCTGGTGACCGGCGGTTCCGGGCTGGCGATCGGCATTGCCCGCCAATGGGCACAGCCTAGGCAGAAAAAAGCCCAGTCAGCCGGGGCGCCGCAGGGCCAAAAAGCCGTGGTGCTTTCCGGTTCCTGCTCCACCATGACCAACAAACAGGTCGCCCGCTATCGCCAACAGGCTACGGCGCAGGCTATCGACGTGGCGCGCTGCATCAATACTACCGATCGCAGCGCCTATGCCGCTGAACTCAGCAGTTGGGTAGAACAACATGCAGCAGCCGAACTGGCCCCGTTGCTGTACGCCACCGCCGAGCCGGAGCAGTTGCAGCAAACTCAGCGGCAATACGGTGTTGAAGCAGCCAGCCTGGCGGTGGAAGCACTGTTTGCCGACGTAGTGACACGCCTGCGCCAACAGGGATTCAGCCGCTTTATCGTCGCGGGCGGCGAAACCTCCGGCGTCGTCACCCAGGCGCTGGGGATCCGCGGGTTCCATATCGGCCCCTGCATTTCGCCCGGCGTACCTTGGGTACGTGCCATCGAACAACCTGTTTCATTGGCCCTGAAATCGGGCAATTTCGGCGATGAAAACTTTTTCGCCAGAGCACAGATGGAGTTTCCAGTATGACGACCACCGTTGGCCAACCTTCGGCCACAGAGCAGCAGGCTAGAGAAGAAATGGTGCGCTTGGGTGCCTCTTTCTTCCAACGCGGCTACGCCACCGGTTCAGCGGGCAACCTGTCGCTGCTGCTGCCGGATGGCACCCTGCTGGCTACCCCCACCGGCTCTTGTTTAGGGGAGTTGCAGGCTGACAGGCTGTCAAAAGTCAGCCTGAGCGGTGAGTGGATCTCTGGTGATAAACCGTCGAAAGAGATCAGCTTTCACCGTGCGCTGTATCAGCACAACCCGGCTTGCAAGGCGGTGGTGCATCTGCACTGCACTTACCTTACCGCCCTCTCTTGCCTGCAAGGATTGGATACGGAAAATGCCATCAAGCCCTTTACCCCGTATGTGGTGATGCGCGTCGGTCAAGTGCCGGTAGTGCCTTACTACCGCCCCGGCGATCAGCGTTTGGCGGAGGATCTCGCCAAGCTGGCACCGGCGTATAAAGCGTTCCTGTTGGCCAACCATGGGCCGGTCGTCACTGGCGAAAGCCTGCGCGAAGCAGCAAACAATACCGAAGAAATGGAAGATGCGGCGAAGCTGATTTTCACCCTTGGCGACCGCCCAATTCGTTATTTAACCGATGATGAAATTGCCGAATTACGGAGCTGAAAAATGCCAAAATTTGCTGCCAACCTATCGATGATGTTTACCGAACTGCCGTTTCTGGATCGCTTTGCCGCCGCAGCGGCAGCCGGATTCAAAGCGGTAGAATTCCTGTTTCCCTATGAATATCCCGCCGATCTGCTGGCAGAAAAACTGCGCCAGCATGGGCTTCAGCAGGTGTTGTTCAATACCGCCCCTGGCGATACCGCTGCCGGTGAGTGGGGGCTAGCGGCGCTGCCCGGGCGCGAAGCAGATGCCCGCGCAGATATTGACCGGGCACTGGAGTACGCTATTGCATTGCAATGCCCGTGCGTACACGTGATGGCGGGCGTGGTGCCGCCGGGTGAGGAGATCGCCCGTTACCGGGAAACCTTCATCAGCAATCTGCGCTATGCCGCCGATCGCTTCGCTCCCCATGGCATCAAGGTGTTGATCGAAGCGCTCAGCCCGCCGGTGAAACCCAACTATCTGTTCTCCAGCCAGCATCAGGCAGCGGATCTGGTTGCTGCGATCGATCGGCCAAACGTCTTCATCCAATTCGACTTCTTCCATGCGCAATTGGTGGACGGCAACATCAGCAATCTGGTCACCTCGCTGGCCGGGCGCTATGCCCATATCCAGATTGCTTCGGTGCCGGATCGCAACGAACCCGATAGCGGAGAGCTGAATTACCCTTGGCTGTTCGCGCTGCTGGACAAGGTGGGCTATCAGGGTTGGATCGGTTGTGAATATAAACCACGCGGTGAAACCAATGCCGGGCTCGGTTGGGTGAAGCCGTACCTGTAAGGCAGAAACCTCACCAACACCAGTGATTAACAACATAAAAATCAAACGCACCCGTATCGCCTCAGGGCGATCGCGGTGCCGGACTCTTATCAGAATAAAGGCTATACCATGTCTACCTCTATGCTACTGATCATTGCCCTATTAGGTGTCTTGCTGCTCCTGCTGATGGTGATCAAGGCCAAAGTTCAGCCGTTCGTCGCCCTGCTGGTCGTCAGCCTGTTGGTCGCACTGGCCAGCGGCATTCCGACCGGTGAAGTGATGAAAGTGATGACCGCCGGTATGGGCGGCGTGCTGGGTTCGGTAACCATCATTATCGGCCTGGGTGCGATGCTCGGCAGGATGATCGAACACTCTGGCGGTGCCGAATCACTGGCACAACGTTTCAGTAAAGCGCTGGGGCCAAAACGTACCATTGCCGCGCTGACCATTGCCGCCTTTATCCTTGGCATTCCGGTGTTCTTCGACGTCGGCTTTATTATTCTGGCGCCGATTATCTACGGCTTTGCCAAAGTGGCTAAAGTCTCACCGCTGAAATTCGGCCTGCCGATGGCTGGCGTAATGCTGACGGTACACGTTGCACTGCCGCCGCACCCCGGCCCAGTGGCAGCGGCAGGGTTGCTGCACGCGGATATCGGTTGGCTGACCATTATTGGCCTGCTGATCTGTATTCCTGTAGGGATTATTGGCTATTTCGTGGCGAAATACCTGAACCGCAAAGCCTATCCGCTTTCCATTGAGGTGCTGGAGCAGTTGCAGTTGGCAACGCCGGAATCTACATCTGACAGCAAAACACCGCTCAGCGATCGCATCAACCCGCCAAGTGCCGGGCTGATTGCTGCGCTGATCGTCATTCCTATCGCTATCATTATGCTCGGCACCGTTTCAGCCACGCTGCTGGAACCGGGTTCAGCACTGCGTGACCTGCTCTCTTTGATCGGTGCACCGGCCGTGGCTCTGATGATTGCCCTGTTGCTGGCGTTCTACTTCCTGGCAATGCGCCGTGGCTGGAGCCTGCAACACACCAGTGACGTTATGGGCGCTGCGCTGCCTACTGCAGCGGTGGTGATCCTGGTCACCGGTGCCGGTGGCGTGTTCGGTAAAGTGCTGGTGGAATCCGGCGTCGGTAAAGCGTTGGCGGAAGTGCTCACCACCATCGGCCTGCCGCTGATCCCGGCGGCGTTTATCATCTCCCTGGCGCTGCGTGCTTCGCAGGGATCTGCCACCGTGGCGATCCTGACCACCGGCGGGCTGCTTTCCGAAGCGGTTACCGGCCTTAATCAGCTACAGCTGGTGCTGGTAACGCTCGCCACCTGCTTTGGCGGCTTGGGGCTATCTCACGTTAATGACTCTGGTTTCTGGATTGTCACCAAATACCTGGGTCTCTCGGTGGCCGATGGCCTGAAAACCTGGACAGTATTGACCACCCTGCTCGGCCTGAGCGGCTTCGTGTTCACCTGGCTGCTGTGGCTGGTGGTCTAACCATGTGCTGATGATGTGCCAAAACGGTATATGAGGTAAATTAATGGGGCGAATCTATTCGCCCCTACACTTAAGCCTCAGCCCTTGTTCAGGAAGATCATCATGACCCCCATCACTACCGCACCCACGCTGATTACCGAACGCCTGATACTGGATGCCCACCGGCTGGACGATTTTGCCGATCTGGCGGCCATGTGGGCCGATCCTGCCGTTGTTCGCTATATCGGCGGCACACCGCGCAGCCAGGAAGACAGTTGGGGCCGCCTGTTGCGTTACATTGGCCACTGGCAATTGTTAGGTTACGGCTATTGGGCGGTGCGTGAAAAAGTCAGTGGCAACTATATTGGCGACATTGGTTTTGCCAATTTTCATCGCGAGATCGATCCCGCGCTGGATGCGCCAGAAATGGGTTGGGTGCTGAACGACGCCGCCCAGGGTAAAGGCTATGGCACCGAAGCACTGCTGGCCGCGCTGGCTTGGGCAACAGATCATTTCCCGCAGGGGAAAACGGTCTGCATTATCTCGCCAGAAAACCGTCCGTCGCTTGGGCTAGCCAAAAAGATAGGCTTTATCGAAAACCACCGCAGTGAGTATCACCAGCGACCCGTTGTGGTAATGCAGCGTTTGTTATAGAACCTCATCGGCCCGTAACGCTACTTCAATGAAATTATCTCGTAGCGCATCTGGCCGCTGTGGATTCCAAGCCAGTCCCACCTGCCATTCAGTTTGTTCACCGCTTAATGGCAGGATATCAATACCCACCGGGGCAATATGCATGATGCTGTTTGGCAACAGCGCTACACCGATCCCCGCCGCCACCAACGCCAACAGGGTCTGGATATCCTCCGCCTGCTGTACTACGTTGGCCTCCAGCCGTTGAGCGGCGATAAAGCGCAGAGATTGTTCACTCAAACCGCGCCCGCGCCAAGGCACCAGTTGCAGTAAAGGTAATCGGTGGAATTCCGCCAGCGCACTCTCTGCCTGTAGCGCCATAGTCTGTGGGGCCGCCAACACCAGCCGATCGACCAACAGTGGCTGAACCTGCAAGGGCGCCACGACGGGTAAGCGCACAAACCCAGCCTGCAATTTGCCTTCCAGCAACAACTGGCACTGTCGATCCGACGGAAGATCTTCCAACCCAATGGCCACCGCCGGAAAACGCTGGCGAAACGCCGCAACCCGTTGGGGTGCCAGATGAAAACTGGACAACCCAAAGCCCAATGCCAAGCACCCAGCTTCCCCTTTAACGACCTGCAATGCGTGCTGGTGGAACTGCTCATGCTGAGTCAGCAATTCCCGCGCCCTAGAGAACAGCACCGTGCCGCTGGCCGTCAATTGTGCCCCCTGGCGGCCCCGTTCAAACAAACGTGTACCTAGCTGCGTTTCCAACGCCTGAATCTGCTTACTCAGCGCAGGCTGGGTAATACACAGTCGATCAGCAGCCAAATGATAGCGGCCCAATTCTGCCAGAGTGACAAAAGCTCGTAGTTGACGAATATCCATTCCATTAGGTTATCAAAAGAGGAATTTAATTGATTATACAGTAATCAATGTGACTGCTGTAATCCTCGCATGAAACATCAACAGGAGCTTGCCATGACCACCACCCTTAGTGCTGCATCGGTGCAATTTCAACATCGCGCCAACGACAAAAACTACAACCTGAACGTTATCGAAGGCTTTATCTCACGCGCGGCCAGCGCAGGCGTGCAGATACTCGCTTTCCCAGAAATGTGCATAACCGGTTACTGGCACGTACGCCATCTGGCTGATAGCGATATTGTCGCACTGGCAGAACCAATCGCCACCAGCCCTTCACTGGCGCGGATCCGTCCGTTGGCACAGCGCTATAATATGGCCATTGGCGTAGGCCTAATCGAGCAGGGAGACGATGGCCGTTTTTACAATGCTTATGTGGTTTGCCTACCGGATGGACAAACGCATGTGCACCGCAAACTGCACGCGTTTGAGCACACGCTATTGGCCCAGGGTAACCACTTTACCGTCTTTGATACGCCTTGGGGTGTACGTATAGGTATCCTGATTTGCTGGGATAACAATCTGGTAGAGAACGTGCGTGCCACTACGCTGCTTGGTGCAGACATTCTTCTGGCACCTCATCAGACCGGAGGCACCCACTCGCGCAGCCCACAGGGTATGAAACCCTTGCCGCTGAGGTTATGGCAACGGCGGGAAGAAGATCCAGATGCGCTCGAAGCCGCTTTTCGTGGTGAAAATGGACGAGGCTGGCTCATGCGTTGGTTGCCTTCCCGCGCCCATGACAATGGGGTATTCATTCTATTCAGCAACGGTGTGGGGCAAGACGATGATGAGATCCGTACCGGTAATGCGATGATCCTTGATCCCTATGGGCGCATTCTGGCCGAAACCTGGGTGGCACAAGACAGTATGGTTACTGCCGAGCTTGATCTTTCATTAATCCCCATGAGCACAGGTCGGCGCTGGATCCACGGCCGCCGCCCCGAACTGTACGGTATTCTGACTGAGCCACAGGGCTACGAGCGCGATGCCCACACGGCCCGTTTCTCATTACAGCCAACCGCAAGCATGGGTAAGCACGACAAGTAAATCCCCCCTTTATACGATTTTTCGGTAAAAAAAATCCGCCCAAAGGCGGATTTTTCAACAGGTGCAGCATAAGGCCACACGCTCACGCCCAACGGCGTGGATAAAACTTAGAAGCGGTAACCAGCACCAACCATCCAAGTACCAACGTCAACGCTACGGATGCGGCTCTGCTCGTAACCGAAGTCCAGAGCAACTTGCTGCATTGGGTTGAATTGCAGACCAGCGCCGTAAGAGAAACCGTAATCGCTGTTGCTGTTGTTGTTAGAACCGTCTTTAGCGTTGCTGGTGAATTTACCGTAACCCACACCGATCACGCCATAGATGCTTGCCCAGTCGTTGAAACGGTAAACAGGACCCGCAGTGATGCCGCTGTACTGAACTTTATCGTAGAAACCGCTTTCAGTACCGTTCTTTTCCAGATGGGTAAAGGAACCGATCACACCCAGCGGGCTGTTGTCGTACTCGTAACGGTATTTCAGGTTGAAACCATCGGCTTTGTTAGCAACGCCTTGGAAATCACCATGAGCATAACCAGCGGATACAGTGCTCTCACCGGCGAATGCGGTACCGGCGCTAACTGCTAATACACAAGCTGCTACTGCGGAAAGACATGCAATTTTTTTCATAAACCACCTCAAACACGTTTTATTATTAAGTACTACCATTTGTTCATACATTGAAAATATAGCAAAAATCAGCGTGAAACTCTGCCTTTAAAACAGTGTATAAAGCTTTGTATCGTGTAACAGAAAATTACAAGAACACTGCATACGTTTAATTTGCCTATATTTTCAATCGCATCCTACGCGTTTTTGTGACAAAAATCACCTATTCAATCGTGATAAAACGTTTGAGATGAGGCTGTTTTTTACACACTAGCTCAATCTCTGTGCAAAATTTTGACAGTTTCACTGCGATAACACGCTTTTCTCAGACACCTCGACACCAATTCATTTACACTTACGTTCACCTGTTTTCGTTATGCTTTCTCAAGAGTTGGGAAGCCCCCACAAGGCTCGAATGGATGTCTTCTTCTGCCACTGCTAAAGCGTCTTCCACGCTGCTGCCTGTTTGCTTGCTTATCATCGCAATGATTTCGATCCAGAGCGGTGCTTCGCTGGCGAAAAGCCTGTTCCCGCTGGTGGGTGCCGAAGGGATCACCACCCTGCGCCTGGGCATCGGTACGTTGATTCTGTTTATCATCTTCCGCCCTTGGCGGATGCGTTTTCCTGCCGGCAGCCGTCTACCGCTGTTGATCTATGGCCTGTCGCTGGGCGCAATGAATTACCTGTTTTACCTTTCCCTGCGCACGGTTCCACTCGGCATCGCCGTGGCACTGGAGTTTACCGGCCCGCTGGCGGTGGCGATGTTTTCTTCACGCCGCCCTGTGGATTTTGTCTGGGTCGCACTGGCGGTTATCGGCCTGGCGTTCCTGCTGCCGTTCGGCCACGACATGGGCAGTATCGATCTCCTCGGTGCCGCATGCGCTCTGGGTGCTGGTGCCTGTTGGGCGGTATACATTATCTTCGGCCAAAGAGCCGGGGGAGATCACGGGCCTGGCACTGTGGCTGTCGGGTCGTTAGTCGCGGCCATCGTGTTTTGCCCAATCGGTGCCTGGCAGGCCGGTAGCGCGCTGCTGAACGTGGATATTCTGCCTGTGGCGCTCGCCGTAGCCATTCTCTCTACCGCACTGCCTTATTCGCTGGAAATTATCGCGCTGCCAAGAATCCCTGCACGCACCTTTGGTACGCTGATGAGCCTGGAACCCGCGTTGGCTGCGCTTTCGGGCATGATCTTTCTCAACGAGCATCTCACCAATGTGCAATGGCTGGCACTGGCCGCCATTATTGCCGCTTCAATAGGTGCGACCTTGACCATTAAACCCAAGCCGCAGATTGAGAGCCTCTCTTAACCTTTTTCTGCGGGAAAATAAATCCTGATTCTGTTGCACGATTGCAATCGGCTTAACTGTTTTTGAATTTGACAATGGACATACTTGAGGCAGAACCTTTGTGGTAATTTTCTAATTTCATTACGTTATATGCCCAAGAGCTTGCAAGTTGCGCCAACAACAACGCCGCAGCTTAGAGAAGGGAGGGTATAATTCATTACGGAGAATCAGGATGATATACGGTAGTTTATACAATCCCCGCTTTGGACGCGGCCTTTCACCCGTTTTAGCCAATATCCTCAATACCGTTCGCCAATACGACTTACCCGGCCTAGCGCTGGGGCGGCACGAGATCGATGGCGACCGCGTTTTTATGAATGTTATGGAAGTAGTGACAGAACCCGCTGAAAACAAACGCGCTGAGATTCACCAGGAGTATCTGGACATTCAAATTCTGATCGGTGGCGAGGAAAGGATTGACTATGGTCTGCCAGGCAGTTGGGATAGCGATGACCCCTACGATGCCAGTAAAGACCTGCAAATGCTGGACATCAAACGCAGCCCGCAAATTTTAAACCTCACCCCCGGTATGTATGTGATTTTCTTCCCGCTGGAACCGCATAAGCCCGGATGCCAGGTACATGGGGCAAAAAATATCAAGAAAGTGGTGGTGAAAGTGCATTACGAGTTACTGCTGTAGCGGTGTTGAGCCGGTCAGTTGACCGGCTCAATTACCTTTGGATGTTAGCAAGGAAAGAGGCCGTTTCAGCAGGTGAACGCAGATGAATGAAGCGGATATGGCTGTTACCTGCATCCTGCATCTCGGCCAGATACTTGCTACGGTTTTGGCGGTAAGTTTTTAACGTCCACCAGATGATCGACTCACGACTGAAGAAGGAACGACGGAAGCTCTCACAGTTTCCGGTTCCGGGCCACAATTCAGTCTGCCGCCAAGCTCGGAGTATGGCTCGGCGCGTGGCTTGCCACAGCGTGCGACAGAAACCGTAATCGACCCAGACCACCCAGTCGACTTCGCACCACTTGATCGCTTTGGTACGGGTATAGTTGCCATCGAGTACCCAGCCCGCAGCGGCTTCTGCCAACGCCGCGTTAACCCGCGCCAGAAACTCGTCGCCGTGTGTCCCTTGCCAGTCAGGCCGCCAGTAGAGCCTGTCCATTTCGATATAAGGCACTGCCAGTTTTTGCGCCAATTGGCGCGCCACGGTGCTTTTACCACTGCCGCTGGTGCCCACCACGTTAACTTTCATCTCTTCGGCCTGCTTCTTGAAAGGCAGGAAATTCTATCGAAGCGATCATTCTCTATCAATATGAATTCAAGAAGAAAAACACCCCACAGGAATAAGCACTCGCAGGTTATTTTCTTTTATCCTCAGCCTGGGTTGTATAATAAACAACCCACATTACACTGAAAGAGTGCGCTGACAGGCGGGCGGACCTATCCGCCCCCGTTTTGCCGTGCGGTTCGAACATTCCTGCACCAGAGACAAACATGTTGCAGGGGCAAAGTTAGAGTTAGTTATCAATATTGAAGCATAACTGTTAATTATAGGTTGTTTCACACCCATTCTTTGGTTAATGATAGCCCGGCGCACCATGGTAGTTACATTGCACCATTTTGGTGCCCCGCAATGGTGCATAATAACAAGATATATCCTTCTGGATATAACATTACGACATAACCATTTGTTTTTGAAATGATTGCAAACTTGGCACGATTCTTCCATAGCACTAAATGCAACATAAAAAATGGGTAATCCGCAACCTGTACAGGAATTCCTCTCATGAAGTCAATTTTTAAAGTTTCCCTGGCCGCACTTTCCCTGGCCTTCGCCGTAAGCTCCCACGCCGCAGACAAACTGGTTGTCGCCACTGACACCGCTTTCGTTCCATTCGAATTCAAGCAGGGTGACCAATATGTTGGCTTTGATATCGACCTCTGGGCCGCTATCGCCAAAGAGCTGAAGCTGGATTACACCCTGAAGCCAATGGACTTCAGCGGCATCATTCCTGCGCTGCAAACCAAGAACGTCGATCTGGCTCTGGCCGGGATCACCATCACCGACGAACGTAAGAAAGCGATCGAATTCTCCGATGGCTATTACAAAAGCGGCCTGCTGGTAATGGTTAATGCTAATAACGATAGCGTGAAAAGCATTGCCGATCTGGATGGCAAAGTCGTGGCGGTGAAGAGCGGTACCGGTTCAGTGGATTACGCCAAACAGCACATCAAAACCAAAGACCTGCGTCAGTTCCCGAACATCGACAACGCCTATATGGAACTGGGTACCCAGCGTGCTGATGCCGTATTGCACGACACGCCAAACATCCTGTACTTCATCAAAACCGCTGGCGCTGGCAAGTTCAAAACCGTAGGCGAATCGCTGGAAGCTCAGCAATATGGCATCGCATTCCCGAAAGGCAGCGACGAGCTGCGTGAAAAAGTGAACGCCGCGCTGAAAACCCTGCGTGACAACGGCACCTACAACGAAATCTACAAAAAATGGTTTGGTACCGAGCCTAAATAATTGATTAAATTGGTTAGTCATTAAGTTAAGCACAGGGGAGGTGTAGCCACCCCTGCGCTTTGTTGTATCTGATTCCCTCGTTTGGGATCACCGGGAGAAAATACCATGCAGTTCGATTGGAGTGCCATCTGGCCTGCCATCCCCATTCTGTTAGAAGGCGCCAAAATGACCCTGTGGATTTCGGTCCTCGGTCTGATTGGAGGCCTGTTCATCGGCCTGGTTGCCGGTTTTGCCCGTACCTACGGCGGTTGGATTGCCAACCATGTGGCGCTGGTATTCATTGAAGTGATTCGCGGTACGCCGATTGTAGTACAGGTGATGTTTATCTACTTCGCCTTGCCGATGGCGTTCAGCAATTTACGCATTGACCCGCTCAGCGCCGCCGTGGTCACCATTATGATCAACTCCGGTGCCTATATTGCGGAAATCACTCGCGGTGCGGTGCTGTCGATCCACAGCGGCTTCCGCGAAGCGGGTTTGGCGCTGGGGCTGTCGCGCCGTGAAACCATCCGCTATGTGATCATGCCGCTGGCGCTGCGCCGTATGCTGCCGCCGCTGGGTAACCAGTGGATCATCAGTATTAAGGACACGTCGCTGTTTATCGTGATTGGCGTGGCGGAACTGACCCGTCAGGGCCAGGAGATTATTGCCGGTAACTTCCGCGCGCTGGAAATCTGGAGCGCCGTGGCGGTTATTTATCTGATTATTACCCTGGTGCTGAGCTTCGTTCTGCGTCGGCTGGAAAGAAGGATGAAAATCCTGTGATTGAATTTAAAAACGTCTCCAAGCACTTTGGCCCAACCCAGGTGCTGCACAATATCGACCTGAATATTACCCAGGGCGAGGTGGTGGTGATTATCGGGCCTTCCGGCTCCGGCAAATCCACCCTGCTGCGCTGCATCAATAAGCTGGAAGAAATCACCAGCGGTGAGTTGATCGTCGATGGCCTGAAGGTTAACGATCCGAAAGTAGACGATCGCCTGATCCGCCAGGAAGCGGGCATGGTTTTCCAACAGTTCTACCTGTTCCCACATCTGACCGCGTTAGAAAACGTGGCTTTCGGCCCGACCCGCGTGCGTGGTCTGAAAAAGGCCGATGCTGAAAAGCTGGCGCGCGAACTGTTGGCGAAGGTTGGGTTGGCCGAGCGTGCTCATCACTACCCTTCCGAGCTTTCCGGCGGCCAGCAGCAGCGCGTGGCAATTGCTCGTGCGTTGGCGGTGAAGCCGAAAATGATGTTGTTCGATGAGCCTACCTCGGCCCTCGACCCGGAACTGCGCCACGAAGTGTTGAAGGTGATGCAGGATCTGGCCGAAGAAGGTATGACGATGGTGATCGTGACCCACGAAGTGGGCTTTGCTGAAAAAGTGGCCTCACGCCTGATCTTTATCGATAAGGGGCGAATCGCCGAAGATGGCAACCCGCACGATCTGATCAACCACCCACCGAGCCCGCGCCTGCGCGAGTTCCTGCAACACGTTTCCTGATCGATTACAGCAAACCAGCGGGCACTGAACATGCCCGCTTTTTTATTGCCAACGTTCTGCGGCCCAAGCGGCTTGCTGCTCGCTATTGTGGAAGGTCCAGGCCACAAAGCGGCTGATCTTCTGCCCCTGAGCCATTTCGATGGTGCGCACCTCAACCGCCCCTGCCTGCTTTAGCGCAGCGTAGATGGCCGGTAACGTGGTGTTTTTGGAAATCAGCGAAGTAAACCACAGGCAGTTTTGCGCTTTGCTGACGCTCTCTTCCACCATTTTGCGCACAAAGGCTTCTTCCCCACCTTCGCACCATAATTCATTATGCTTGCCGCCAAAGTTTTGCACCGGCTTGTCAGCCACCTCCCCCTTGCCCAGTTTGTGCAGCTTGCGACGCGTACTGGCGCGCGCTTCCTGCTCAGAACCGTGGAACGGCGGATTGCACAGCGTGGCGTCAAAACGCTCCGCCACGCCAATGATGCCGGTGAAAATAAACTCCGGCTGCTTTTGCTGGCGCAGGCGTACCGTGTTCTTCAGCGTCGGGTTCATGGCGACAATCATTTTGGCAGCATTCAAAGAAACCGGATCGGTTTCCGAACCGGTAAAGCGCCAGCCGTATTCGCGCTGGCCAACGATCGGGTAGATACAGTTGGCCCCGACGCCGACATCCAGGATCGCCACCCCTTTACCGCGTGGGATCTCGCCTCCGTTGCTGGTTGCCAGCAGGTCAGCCAGGTGATGCACATAGTCGGCACGCCCAGGAATTGGTGGGCAGAGATAGTCGGCAGGAATGTCCCAGTGCTCAATGCCGTAAAAATGCTGCAACAACGCCCGGTTAAGCATTTTTACCGCCGCCGGATCGGCGAAATCTACCGAGATATCGCCCCAGGCATTGGGTTTCACAAAAGGCTCCAGCGCCGGGCAACTGGCAATCAACGCCGGAAAATCATAGCGTGAACGATGGCGATTGCGCGGATGCAGGCCGCTTTTCTGTTGCGGGAAGCTTTTCTTTTTTTCCACCGTGGAGGGCTCTCTGAAAGGGTTTTCTGGCGCGTAAGATAGCACAAAGCCCGCTAAAAAGAGCGGCAAGGCGCTTGCAGCCGGGGTGAAAAACGTCAGAATGAAGGTTTGATCTTTACCTACAAGAGCGATTATGAGCAGCAAACCGCGTTATTACTATGAACCCGCCGCAGGCCATGGCTTGGCGCACGATCCGCTGAATGCCATTGTTGGCCCGCGCCCGATTGGCTGGATCTCCTCCCTCAGCGCCGCCGGTCAACGTAATCTGGCCCCCTACAGCTTCTTCAACTGTTTCAACTATCGCCCGCCCATCATCGGTTTTGCCAGCACCGGCTGGAAAGACAGCGTTGCCAACATCGTAGAAACCGGTGAGTTTGTGTGGAACCTGACAACGCGGCCATTGGCAGAGGCCATGAACAACAGTTCGGCGTCATTGCCACGCGGTGAAGACGAATTTGCCTTCGCCGGATTAACACCAATCCCTGGGCGACGCGTGAAAGCGGAGTTGGTCGCGGAAAGCCCGGTGAACTTTGAATGCCGCTTGACGCAATGCATTCAGTTGCAAAATGCCGCTGGGGGAAACATCGAAACCTGGCTGGTGTTAGGTGAAGTGGTGGCGGTACATATTGACCCGGCGCTGCTGGATGAGCATGGCGTCTACCAAACCGCAGCTGCACAGCCGGTACTGCGTGCCGGAGGCCCTACTGCCTATTACGGCATCTCCGAACAACACCGCTTTGATCTGGTGCGCCCGGATGTACGTAAGCCCTAGAGCTCAGCGTTCAGCTTACTGCCATTACAGGCTGAACGCTGAGCAGAGTTAACGCTGGCTGGCCACCGACCAATAGGTCAGCAGATACAAGCTGGCAGAATAATAATCTTCGTCTGCGGCCAAACGGTTGGTCAATTGTCCCCCGGCACCCAACACCAGATCCCTGACCGCCATCATGCCGGGGCTTTGGTTATATCCAGCACGCGCACCGCTCATCACATCAACCCAAGCGGGAACGGCTTGGCGATCATAGCCCTGCCAGAACCTGACGAAAGGGGTGAGCGCCGGATTATTGTCCTGATACCAGTGGATATATAAGGGAATGCGCACCGCATCAAACCCGAAACGCGCTGGCCAACCACTCGCAGGAGTCATATGACCATCGGCAAATAACGTCACCCAATCCGTCGGGATCCGTGCTTTGCCGAATGACATTTTGTTGATTAAAGCTAGGCCATCGTCACTCAGGTTTTTCCACACCAGCAGATGAGTGTATTCGTAAAATGCTTCCCAAGCTGGAAAAGCAAAATAAGACGGAT
This sequence comes from Serratia sp. HNCC26DJ206, assembly GCF_057180605.1. Classification (NCBI taxonomy): domain Bacteria; kingdom Pseudomonadati; phylum Pseudomonadota; class Gammaproteobacteria; order Enterobacterales; family Yersiniaceae; genus Serratia; species Serratia sp. HNCC26DJ206. Next base: position 87,946 of record NZ_JBXUGP010000017.1, on the reverse strand, counting down.
TCACGGTTATCGAGTTAGCTTGCTTAAAACCGCTGACGCCCGGCAGCAAAACGTTATAACCGGCATATTTTACCAGCGTATGCCGCAGCAATGACCGCTGTATGTCAGAAGAGCTCCTGAGATACTCCCGGACATTCCATTTTTTCCCAGCTTCTAACAATGCCCAGGCGATAAAAATATCGCCATCGGTGGCATTGTTTTTATCCGCTATTGGAACGGCTTTGCCAGGTTCATAACGCCAGGAAAACAGCCCGATATCTTTGCGATATAACGTCGCGTTTGTCCATTGCCACATACTGTCAAAAGCCTGCCGATCATTATTATAGACCGCCAGCAACATGGCATAACCCTGCCCTTCGGTGTGGCTGATGTTATTATTGCCGGTATCAACCACTCGTCCATCAGGTAATAAAAATCGCTGTTTATACTGTGCCCAGCCGCTATCTTCCGCAAGGGTGCTGAAGGAAAACAATAACCCTGTCAGCACAACCAATATTCTGATCCAACCCTGAGTATTTTTCGCCAAAACATTCACCTTTATTGCCCATTTCTGTAGCTAAACACCAAGGTACGCTCTTCAGATTGGTGGCTTTGGCGCAAAGAAACATGGGGTGCCCCGCCCTGAGCCAGCAGCCAGGTGGCATATGCCCCTTCCAGCACGGTCGCAAAAGACAGGTTCCACATCGGCTCATTGTCAGGTTCAGGTGCCTGCGGATAGGCATAATGTGTCAGCACTATTTCCTGCTCACTGGCCTCAACCTGTACCCTTCCCCAATCGAAATGGCCCAGCACCGCATTGATGCCGTCCTCAAGTTCACCCACCGTTTGTGCATCGGGTAAAGGTGTTTTCTCCGCCAGATGACTCCCCATCAAACGTAGAAAATCGCGGCCATCCGCATTATCGGCAGAAGCAAAAATGCCAGTAAAAATCACGTCTGTCAGGTTTTGCCAACCCGGCTTAAACTGTTGACGACGGTAATAATCGAGTTCATAGGACGCATTATTAATATCTTGCATGGTTATTTCCCATCTAACAGATATTTAAAATAGAGCAAAGCAGAGCTCTCGGAATAGCTGCCGAAAGTGTCATAACCCAACTGACCTCCGACCAACATAGCTGGCGTAACTTTATAAGTTCCCCCGGCTTTCAGGCTGTAGCCAATACCGCTTTTATCTTCAGCGGCATACATGGCTTCTTTACCATAGCCTTGGCTGACCAACCCCTCTAACTGTGACTGAAGATCGGGATCATTGGGGAAATACTCGCTTTCTTTGCTGTGATAAGACTGATAACCCACGTTTCCACCCAGCATATAAGTGAAATCATTCTGCTTCTTGGTAAATTCAACCGGCAGCGAGATACTGATATAATCCTGCGGGCTGAAATATCCCCCCTGACCATAGCTGAAGTAACTCAGGTTCTTGTCAAAGTTCATATAATTGACGTTGACGCCAACTTTCAGCTCATCTTCATCATCTTTATAAGGGCGAATATAAGCCCCTAAAATCGCATTGATACTTTTGTTGCTGGCAACATTATCACCCAGATAGCTGTAATAACCCGCCCCGCCATAAGCACCGACGGTACCATCATCGAATCCCAGATTCAGGCCACCGCCGTTCTTGGTGACGGCCCCCCATTTCTTGCCGGTAATCACATCCTCAGTACCAACATAAGAGAGCAGGCTATCGGCAACCGCCCGCCGCTCAATCGTCATATCCAACGTGGTGTGAGCACCGACTTTGGGCGACCACTTCAAGCCACCAATGACCGAACTGATCCCTGTTCCCAGAGGCGTACTGCCTACATCCACTTTGTAACTGTCGCCGCTCAGGGCCAACGCCAGTTCAACGCCGGTTTCCTGCTGTTGCCCTGGGGAATCAGCATAGAAATCATTCGGGTTATACTTCTGTGGCTGAGTCACCTGGCCATCAAGCAACTGCTTATCCGCATAGGCTTGTTCCTGCGCAATCGTCGCAGCATCACATTCTGCCGAGGTGGAGTCGATCGAGCACAGATGATCCCGCGTTGCATGAATTTCCTGATAACGCAGGTCGGCCGCCTGCGCCGCGGCAATGGAATTCTGCGAGGCAATAATCGATGCCTGCGTCGCCGCCTCTACGGCCTTGGCCTGTTGCAAAGCACCGGTACCAAAGCGGACATTAGCAGCGTTGGACGGGGTGCCCGACTTCAGCATCACCGGGGTCACATTAAAGGTGACTCGCCCATTATCGATTGGCATACCCGACACGCTGATTGGGCTTTTTATTTCCGTAATATTACTGAGCCCGCTCTCGCCGCTGCTGTTATCACGCAGCGCAATATTTCCCTGCACCCAGGTCGCCGTTTTGTTTTGCACCTCATCCATTAGCTGCTCGATCTGCTGCAACGTAGGATTCTTGGCTACGGTTACGGTTCCCGGTAAGCGTGGTGCGCCAGTCGCGTAACTGCCAGCAAGGCCAGGTGCCGCTACCTGCCAAGGTAACACCTCACCATAGGCAGAAGGCGTAGTGCTCAGGCTTGATGGCGAAAATGCCTGCCCGGCGAAGGGGTTATCTGCCATTCTCAGCCCGCCGATCATGGCCGCCTGCCCGCTACCTGCCTGGGTACTCACGCCATTTAAGCGGCTTTTCGCTTCGCGTAGAAGGGACATAGCTTGCGTGTAATTGCCATCAGCATTGGCAACACGAGCGGCGAGCAGCAGTTGATCTGATGTTTTTACCGCCGGTAATCCACCGACCAACTGTTTAGCTCTGCTGACGTCCCCATCAGCCAAGGCAATCCCCGCTGCACCCTCACGTGCCCCCTGATTCAGGCTGTTGCGGCTCAAGAGATAGTTATAGACCTGCCCGGCTTCCTTATTCATTTTACCGGATTGATAGAGGCGCCCCATGGCTAACATGAGGTCGGCATTTTGCGGGTCGCTCTGTAGGGCCGCGATCAATTTGTCATAAGCCGCGCCATATTGCCCTTGCAGACGCAGTTTATCGGCTTCATTGATCACGCCACCGCTGCGTAACTGACCAATCTCTCTTGTAGAACTTTTTGCCAGCAATGCCGGATTGTTCAACCATGCATCGGCTTCCTGGCTTAGCCCAGCCTGATTAAGCACCGCGATCTGTGCAGCATAATCGCCAGCGCCGCCTTTAACCCCGCGGCGCATATTCTCACGCACCAGTTGCACCGCCGTAGAGGTATCACCAACTGCCATCAGATCTTTAGCCAACTCCCCCAACGCTGCGGGTTCAGTTGGCGGCTTTTGCGCCATCTGGCGCAGGATCACGGCAGCACTGGCGGTATTGCCCTGCCGAAGGTAGTTTTCGGCAGTGGTACGCTGCTGATTAACGGAGGCCACTGCGGCTAATTCCCGCATATCACGAGTCTGTTTCGAGGCCGGAATGCGCGCCATCAGCGTAGAAACGTTCAGCCAGTCATTGCGCTCAGAGGCAAACAAGGCAGCAGCGTAGAGCCCGTCTGTCGGAGCCCCCATCTGCATCATGGGGGAAATCAAGGTTTGCGCCTGAAGCTCCTGCCCTTGTTTATACAGAATGCGCGCCATATCCAAACGTACCCAGACGTTCGATGGCTGTTTTTCCAGAGCCTGTTGCAGAATCATCAGCGCACGCGGGGCATCATTGCTCTGCACCGCCAAGGCGGCCTCTTTACGCAATGGCTCGACGTTAACACCCGCGACCGCCTGCATAACTTTCGGCCGCAGATTGGCAGGGATCGTTTGCAAAACCAGTTCTGCCTCTTTCGTCTTGTTACGCTGTTGCAGTAACAGATAATAGAGCCCCAGCTTCGCATCATTATTCTGCGGGTTCTGCGCCAGCAACCCGCGATAATCCTGTTCTGCCGCCGCGAAATCCCCTTTTCTACGGGAAACATCCGCTCGGAACAGCGTAATGGCATTGCCTTTATCGCCCGTAGCATTGACCAGCGGCGCGGTCAGAGCCAAAGCCTCGTCCAGCCTACCCGCATTAACCGCCTGTTTGGCTTTGGCTAATGAGCCATAGAGATTGGCATCCTGGGCTAAGGCGCTCCACTGTGCACTTTGCGGGCCGCCCTGTTTCGCCGCCTGAGTGAGATAGCTCTCCGCTTGGCTGAAGTCGCCACTGCGCATAGCGGTAAACCCCATGCCTGCCAAGGCATCCTTATCATTAGGGTCACTGGCCAGAATACTTTCAAACTGGCTTTTCGCTCCCCCCAACTCCCCTTTATTCAGTTCGGCGTACCCGGCACTCTTCGCGGCTCCGGCAATATTCTGCTGGTAATAGGCCGCAACGGCTTTATCTGCCGGATGCCGTTGCTGATAGGCATCGTACAGTGGCTTATCAGAAGGTTGCGGTGCCAGCCACAACAGGGCCTGCTTCAAACCCTGATCGGCATCAGCGTTGGTAGGAGCCATGCTAGCCAGCAGATTTATCCCGTCCCGGCGAGTCGACTCCTGATAAGTCATGACTTTCCCCAGCACCACCTGGGTTTGAGTGTCGCTGGGCTGCAAAGCAAGGCGCTGCTTCAGGCCATCAATCGCTTCCTGCCTACCCGCAGGCGTTCCCGCCAAAGTGAGGTAATACTCATTGGCCAGGTTGTCTAACGGGGTTTTGCCATTAAAAATGGCCTGATAACTGGCAATCGCCTGGGGGAAATTCCCCTTCGCCGCATACTGCCGAGCCTGAGCCAACAAATTCTTCGCCGCTGGCGACTGGGCCGCGGTATTGCCATCAAGCGCCTTCAGGCGCGGATCGTTGGGCGCTACAGTGCCCAGTTTCTTCCGCCATAGTTCAGCCTTGGCCTTATCTCCGCCCTGCATGGCATACAACGACAACAGGTACATCGCCTCGGTATTGTTCTCATCCATCAGCAGAACTTTCTGCAAAGCGCCCTGGGCCAGATCGTCATGAGATTTATCATGCCAATATGCGGCCTGTTCAAACAGAGCTTTCAGCGCCGGATTGCTGTCATCGGCCATCGCAGAGACTGAGAATACCGTCAAACCGGCCAAAGAGACCGAGTACAGTTTCTTTTTCAGCAATAAGTTCAATTGGTTATACTCCATGGACAGCTCCTGTATAACTCTGGGGCGAGACATGTTTTAATTTTCATCTTCTGCATCTCTCCCTAAACGTTTGGCTGCATGTCTTCTTAACAGAACATAAAGACTCAGCCCCAACACCACGGAAATCACTAAACCAACCAGAGACAAAAGCACCACGTGTTTACTGGCGTACCAGATAAAGATCAGATACCAAGGAAGCTCCCCGCTTGGGAACTGAGCGCCAACCTGAAAACTGTGCACACCGTTCTGATCGGTAATCACAGCCAGATCGCCACGGATCCCGGCGTTAATCTTCAATGCTTTCAGGTCAGTATAAATCTTGCTCATCCCACCATCATCGGTCGCACTGGCCACCACCACCACCCGCTGGGGATCCCAAGCAGAGCGGAAGCTGAAGAAACCACGCCAGTCAGAGAGTGAAGACAGGTAGCGATCCGCATCGATGCCTTGCGTCTGCCAGTTGCCTTTCAGGTAGGCTTGCAGTTTTTCCCTCATTGGCTGCGGCTTAACCGTCAGCGCCCCACTGGGATCGAGGGCAAACGGCACATTTTGCAGCAGCCGCTGATAAAACGCTGACTGGACCAGCGAGGCCACCACCAGCACATCCCGCCCCCTGAATTCAGGATCGTCCACTTCATTGCCTTTCAACCCGAACCTGATGTCGGCATTGCTGATGGCATTTCCGGTGGCAGCGCCTGCCCGAGCCGTCAGATTAAGCAACGCCCGAATCTCATTTATAGTCGGTTTCTCAGCTAATAACAGGACGGTCTGAGAAAAATCAGCCAGCCTGCTGAATGGGAAAGTGGCCCCAACGTAGTAGGAAAGATTTGGCAGCTCGGTGAAATGATACGTTTTACTCAGATCAATGTAAGAGTCGGGGCCGATACGGCTCTTGATGCTGTCGCTGTCTGCGGGATTACAAGAGGAGCTATCTTTAGGCACGATAGAAAAATAGAGCTCCAGCATGTTATCGCCATAAATCAGATAGGGCGGCAAAGGCAGGCTGTAGCTCTCTTGGCGGGTATCCCCACCAAGCTCGCGCCACAACAGTTCCAGCAACCCCGATTTATTCACCGACAAGTTACGTAAAAAAGTTCCGTTCAGCGTGGCACTCAACTGTGACTTACTTTCATCAATCCAGCTATCGGTAGGGAAACGGTAATTGATTTGCAGCGGGACGTTTCTGCCGTCCCAGATAAACAGGTCCGGTGCCGCGCGGAAAGCAATGCGTACCGCGTCATGATAGACACCGCTGACGGTCAGTTCATCAACGTCGGCCACCAGCTCACTAAATTTGACCGGACGCGTGGTGTTGATCCAGCGCGGGGCATCATAAGGAAGACGCAAAGGGATCGTCACCGGCTTCACCGCCAACAGCGGTGTTTTCTCTGGCAATGGCTGGCTGACCAGGCGGTAGGCAGCCTGACGCATCTCGGCGCTACTATTCCCCATCACCAGCAACAGCTTATAAACCGGGTTCAGCGGATTATCGATAACCTGAAGCGTAGGGCCATCGGCCTGCGGTAACGTCAATTCGCCAATCTGCTCCCCTGGTCGGGCGAAAATAATCCCGTTCTGCTCAGGAAGAGCATCCTGTAATACCTGAAAATCAAGGTTGTCATGACGCGTCAATATACCCAGGTAAGAACTGACCATCGCCGCTGCGCCAACATCCTCCGGCCTTTTGGCCTGGCTGAAGACGATGTTCACCACCGAAGGTTGCATAGCTTGGGGATCGAAAAATGGACGCGGGAAACGGCCAAGATTTTGGCCGATATTCAACACCTGACCTTCCATCTGCAAACGGCTGGTCGGCAACACTTTTATCCAGTATTTATTGGAGACGCCTTTTTCACACAGCATGGCGGCGTCATTACTATTTTTAATACTGAAACTCAGATTATTATGCGCCACCACCATGGCTGCCGGGATAGAGACTTTATAGGTCACTTTGGCCTGATGAAGTTTATTCAGCAGATGCTGGCTCAGAGGTTGCCCATTAAGCATCAGATGCAGTTCGGTATCCCCCTCCATCAAGGCGGGCGAGACTTCAATATCCAGCAACAGGTTGGCAGCGGTCACCACCGAATCCACCGGCAAGGTAAACGTAATCCCCGATTGCGGCTGCCAGTTGCTCAGCGTTAATCCGGCCGGTTGCCCCATATCGGTAATGCTGATAGTCGATTCAACCGACTGATTTAAAGCGGCTTGAGCTAGAGCGGGTTGTACCGCAGAGCTATCAGCCTGAGTGCTCTCTGCGGCGGTTTGCCCCCCACTCACCGGCACCCCTTCTGGCTGAACAGGAGGATCAACCGGCCGGGGTAACAGCGGCAAGCCCTGAATTTCGCTGCTAGGTGAAGCGGGAACCCCAGGTTCCGCCGCCTTCAATGAATCTGACAGGCAGAACCACAAAAACAGACTGCTTGCCAGAACCATGGCGGTTGGTAGCGTTCTTCCCACTACACTCATATTATTTGTTCCTTTTCCTGGCTCTGTTTTACCTCAGGCTGCTGCTTACGCTGCTGTTTCTTTGCCCGGCGATCCTGCCAAGAGAAATAGAACAGCTCAAAAATACAGCGAAGAATTCCAAGGAATGAACGCAATGGCCGATCGGGCGCATGGGGCTTATCACGGATCCAGGCATCAGCCCTGGCCAGAACTACTCTCACCAGTTCTCGGCGTTTTTCGATCGGCAGTTCCTGAAACATCAGTCGGGTAACCGATTTATCGACATCAATCACTTCCACCGGGAAAGAGACGACGCCAGACTTCAGGGCCAGCTCAACTTCTTCAATGGGATCATCCAGGAAACGCTCATCCGGGGTTTTCAGCCTGACCCCACCCATTGAAAGATCCAGCGTCTCGGTACGCATCGCTGCACCGCTGGCAAAATGGAGAACGGCAGGAATGGTGGCATCAACACGGATAGTTTTTCTGACCTGGCGTGTTTCCCGCGCCACCGCAATCGAAGCGAGCAGTATAATCATACTGAAACTGGCCCAGCCGATATTCAGCATAATAACCTGGGGGTTTGCACCATAGTGTTCGGGCATAAATAGGCGAATAACACCCCATGTGACGCCCAAAAGCAGCAGCGATACGGCAATAATGTGTGGCCGTACAATATGGAAGTCAAAATAGTTATCGTCCAGCAATGCCCCTTTATCCGTTACGTTGAACTTGCCATGTTTTGGCGAAATCATCGCCAACATGGTAGGAATAACCAGATGGAAACACATCACGGTTTCATAGACTTCTCCCCAGAATGAATAACGGTATCGGCCCGTTGCTCTGGAGTTGATATAAATCGACATCACCAGATGAGGTAATACGTAGGCAAAAATTAACCCCGCCGATGACGCAATAATGTTCAGGTTGAACAACAGATAAATCAACGGTGCGGTACAGAATATCACCCTAGGCAAACCGTATTGAAAATGCAGCATGGCATTCAAATAACACAAACGCTGCTGCCAGGTCAGGCCGCGCCCAAATAAAGGATTGTCTACCCGGAAAATTTGCGTCATTCCGCGCGCCCAGCGAGTTCGCTGGATCACATGCAGCCCCAGACGTTCTGTTGCCAACCCCGCAGCCAAAGGAAGTGCCAGGAAAGCCGAACCCCATCCCAGACGCTGCATTTTCAGCGCGGTATGCGCATCTTCGGTAACGGTTTCAACAGCAAATCCGCCCACTTCCTCCAACGCCGTCCGGCGGATAACCGCACAGGAACCGCAGAAGAACGTCGCGTTCCAGTTGTCATTACCTTGCTGTACCGGCCCGTAAAACAGTGCCCCTTCGTTAGGCACTTTGCTCGCTTCAGATAAATTGCGCTCGAAAGGATCGGGCGAATAAAAATAGTGCGGAGTCTGGATCAATGCCAAGCGCTCATCAATCAAAAAGCTGCCCACCGTGGCCTGCAAAAAAGCCCGGGTGGCTACGTGGTCACAGTCAAACACCGTGATCAATTCACCGTTAGTCACTTTCATTGCGCTATTAAGGTTGCCCGCTTTGGCATGCTTGTTGTCATTTCTGGTGATATATCCCACGCCAGCGTCGGCGCAAAATACGGCAAACTCATTACGTTTACCGTCATCAAGCACATAAATCTTCATTTTGTCTTTGGGATAATCAATGCATTGTGCTGCCAGCACCGTATCACGCACCACATCCATGCTTTCGTTATAGGTAGGAATATAAATATCCACCGTCGGCCAGAGTGAAACATCATCAGGCAACGGTTCAATGGTTCTTTTTAATGACCAGGTCGTCTGTATATAGCCAAACAGCAAAATAACCAGAGCATACAGCTCGGTCATAAACAAGGCGATCCCCAGCACCGCTTCCAGGGTCGAATTGAAATGCAGGGTTTCTGTCGCGCGCCAATATATATAGCGTAATGACATCAGCGTTGACATGACGATCATGATCAGGGTGACTTTTTTGCTTTTACTCACCCCGAGAATAAATACGATGGCGATACAGATGAAACCAAAGATGTATTGATTATCACTGCTCATTGGCACAATGATAATAAGAACAATCAAGGGTAAGGCCAACAGCAGTAAGAAAGAAAAAAGTAATTTATTCATAGCTGACCAAACTGTCCTTATTAAGAACTATAAATAGACGCAGTATGATGATAAGAACCATCTCCCACACTCAGCCCTAAAATAACTGCTACTTTTTTACTAATTTGATCAAGATCGAATGCGGCCGCCGAAACAGGACTGATGTCCATTATCGCCCGCTGTGATGCATTGGCTTCGGGTACACACTCATCGCGATGAATCGTGCCCAACAATTTATTCTGTAAGCGTTGCTCAAAAAAATGCGTTACGTCCCTGCTCAGAGTGCGTCTCATATCACTCTGATTAACCACATAATATTCGCCGATTTTATTATTGAGCGGTTTGTTCATAAACTTATGCTGTTCGATAGGCGGCAGCAGGCTGAGAGAGGCGGTATCGGCCAACAGGACAACGATACGCATGTCTGCCACTGTTTCCATAGCTTTCAGCGCAGCATTACGGCCCGGAGGCATATCGGCAATCACCACCATATCTGGAATTTGAAGCACTGCGCTGAGGCCACGCTGAATGAACATCGGTTCATTCATCAGGTTATCTTCAAACAGGATCCTCTCGTTTTCCGTCACTTCACCACAGGGTAAAAGAAACAGGTTTGGCCCGACTTTGAGGATAAACTGACTCCAATCAGACAAGGTTCCTGATTGAGCAACAAAGCCGCGATTATCGGCAATCGGTACGCCAAAATGCAGGCGCAGTGCATTCTGCGTATCAAAGTCCACCACTAAAACTTTACTGCCGCTGCGGGCCAAAGCATAAGCCAAATTAGCGGCAACGGTAGTTTTCCCTACCCCTCCCTTGGGAGAACAAACGCAGACTAACGGCATGAGGCAATAATCTCTAAAAGTGGCTTGAGTAAAGTATCACGGCCAGTATTGGTGGCTTCTCCAGCAGAAGGCGTTTTCTTGCTGAACATTTTTTTAAAACGCTGTGTATCCAGCGGTTGAGAAGGCGACGGCGGCGCAGAGGAAACCACCGGTGCTGCACGCGGTTCAGCTCTACTTGGTTCAGCAACCGGGGGGATCATCTGTTTAAAATCATGGGAAGCATGCCCAGGCAATGCTTGATTTTGGGCTGGAGCAACATGGGGTTGTGCGGGTTGGTTCAAACTCAAGGGTGGAGTAGAGGTAAATTCGGTGGCACTCACCGGCGTCGGTTGCATGCTGCGCTCGATGCCAGAAGAAATACCATTACCCCCTTCCGCCACCTGCTCAACGATAGCCCAACGGTGCAGAGCCAATGAACCATCTTCCTTAGGAAATTCTTTATAATCAATATCTTTCATATTGATTTTATTTTTGAACTGCTGAACATCATCATATTTGCTCATCATCCATACCTATAAGATTAGACTTCGCATTCTATGCAATGCATGCAAATAGCTCATGCTGAAAACGTGATTCACCATCCCAAATACGCATACATTACTGCACAAGCATTTAAGAGCCCCTTCTCATACGTTTTAGATATATTAGTCTGCGAACCCTGTTTTACAACATTGAATGATTCAACGCTGGGGGATTTCTCTTCATCAGGTAGATGTATTTCGAGTTTCATCAGGCAGATACCCCCACTACCCCAAAATGCCTTTTTGAGTGTAATCCACTTTTGTAAAGTTATACACCTGCGTTTTTAAAGTTTTCTTGCCGATAAACCGTGCAACACCACCAATACCGTTTCAGTTCACTTTTCGGCACTGGGTGCGCAAAGACTTTCTCAACGCAGACGGGCCAGCCCCTGCTCCAGGGTCTTCACTTCACCGGTTGCCAACAGGCAACAGGCGATCTGCCGGGAGATGGGTTCTGGGATCGCCACTTCACCTGACAGGCAACGTTCAATCCAGCGTACGGTGGTTTCCGCATCTTTAGCCGCAGGCAGCTCAACCGGAACATCCTGCTGCGGCCGCTCCAACAGAATCCGTTGCTCGCCATCAACGATATAATGAATCTGTGGGCCACGCTGTGGATTGGCGTAGGCTTCACCTTCCGTACCCTGCATCAGCAAGCCACGCGCGCCGATCTGACGGAAAAACGACGCCACACGCCCAACGTATTCCGGGTGTGAAACGCTGGCAAGACGCAGCACGTCTTCATCAGCAAACGGCGTGGCCAATTTAGCCAAGGTGTGGGCGCTATTACGCACGCCCATCCTCCAGCGTAGATCAAGCTGGGCTTCCATTGGAGGAGAAAGCGCAGATATTGGGATAAAGACCGGCTGACCACTCTCCAACCGCTGCTGTGCATGACAAGAGTCTTCAGACCACGGCACGCCAAGCAGGCGGAAGATTTCCGCACTGGTGACGCGCGTATTGTCATTCAGCACGCCATGCACCACCACCGGTAACCCTACTCGAGCCAGCAACAAAGCCAGCAAAGGGGTTAGATTGGCCTGTTTACGCGCGCCATTGTAGCTCGGTAACACCACCGGCATCGGGCGGCCTTGAGGCTTCTGCAAGCGCATCACCCGCTGCTGCATCGCCTGATAGAAACCGAGCATTTCAGCCTCGGCCTCTCCTTTGATACGCATGGCGATCAGTATGCCGCCCAACTCCAATTCTGGAACATCTCCCGCCAGCATCGCCTGATAAAGCTGAAACGCGGTTTCCTGATCCAGATCGCGTGCATGATTCTTACCACGACCGATTTCTTTGATAATTTTGGTGTAATCCATCATTCAGTTCCGCTGATTCATTTCGCCATAGCATAACTTATTCACGACACCGCTCAACCTCATCGGCCAACTGCTGTTGCGCGCTGTCACCTGCCCGCAGCCCGGCGATCACACCGCTGACATCTTCGGCATTGCGATTCTGGCTCATTTTCCATTTGCCCTCTCGCCGTGTGACAACAATTTCAATCCCGACGATACCCTTCATCTGGCCAGCAATATAGTTGGCAGGGGCATCGTCAATGCTCCAGGGTTCCGGCTGTTTACTTTCGTGTAAGTTCGTCAGCCCGTCTAACTGCTGGCGCAGCCAGAGCGGATCATCCGTTACCCTTGGCACGCCCCACATCTGCACCGCAGCATAATTCCAGGTTGGCACCACTTTGCCGTTCTGGCGCTTGCTTTCATACCAGCCCGGCGAGATATAACCTTCTGCTCCTTGAAACACCACCAGGCACTCCTGCGCCGTTTGCAGCGCCTGCCAATGAGGGTTGGCGCGTGCCACATGGGCTCTCAGTGTCACCTGCCCTTGCGGATCAACATAGGCAAGAAAAGGCACCGGATCCGCCAACAGCCCCTGAGAACCGTAGCTGATTAACAGCCCCAGCGGGTTGGCACGCACTAATGCCAGTTGGGTTTCGAAATCGTCTTCACGGAATGTGGCCGGTTGATACATAGCGGATAACGTCCTTATCATCAGGAGAGTTTTTATATATGTATCACGATTTACCGCAGATGCTCGAGTGAGATAATATCCATAGATATTCCAAGGAATTATGTTGCTTCTGCCAAATATGGATTGAAAAAAATGGAAATTTATATCGGTTTAGCCGTCATTGCTGCGGTAGTGCTCTGGGTCATCATCACCTATAACCGCTTTATCTCGCTGCGCCGTTTCAAAGATGAAGCCTGGAGCGGGATTGCGGTGCAACTCAAGCGCCGCCACGATCTTGCGCCGAATCTGTTGAGCCTGGTTAAACGCTACGCCCAGCACGAGAAAGAGTTACTGGAAGAAATCACCCACCAGCGTAGCAACCTGGTGGGCAACACACGCCAGATTGCCGAGAACGAGCGGCAATATTCCGGCACTCTGGGGCGTATCTTTGCCCTGGCAGAAGCCTACCCAGAGCTTAAGGCCAACGAGAATTTCCTCTCTCTGCAACAATCCCTCGCGGAAATAGAAGAACAGTTGCAGATGGCGCGTCGTTACTTCAACAGCACGGTGCGCGATTTCAATATTCTGGTGGAATCTTTCCCAAGCTTACTGCTGGCCCGCGCATTCAATTTTAACGTGGACGCGTTTTTTGAGCTTGAGGACCCTGAAGATGCCAAGTTACCACGGATGGAATAACCGAATGGCAAGCTGGCTTAGTAGAGCATTGCGCTTTTTCTGGCTGTTTTGGGTGTTTGCTGCGGGGAGCATTCAGGCTGCAAGCAATGATATTGACATCAGCGTCGCCGCAGCAAGCGAGAGCAAGGCACCGCCTTCCTCAGGCCTCGCGCGTGCTTACGAGCATATTCTATCGTTCGATGCCCGTGCGCGTTTTAATGCCGACGGCAGCATGCTGATGAGCGAAAGCATCAAAGTGCTGTCTCTGGGCCAACAAATACGCCGGGGGATTTTCCGTACGCTGCCGTTAAGCTGGAACCGGCAGGACGGTAAAATTTTCAGCGTCGACTACCAGATCAAGAACGTCTTACGCGATGGCGTAGCCGAACCTTTCAGCGTGGTTAAAGAAGGAAAAACGCTCACCGTCCGCATTGGTAATGCTGAACATTTCTTGGAACCCGGCATTTACAACTATGAGATCCAGTACCAAATTCGTAACCACTTCAGCCGTTTCCCCGATTGGGATGAGCTTTACTGGAACGTGACCGGCAACGATTGGGCATATCCCATCACTAAAGCCAGCTTTCATCTGGAACTGCCCGAAGCCAGCGCATTTTTGAACAGCGCAGGCAAAGACACGCGGTTACGATCCATTGATATCTATACCGGTATGCAAGGTGCCAAAGGGCAAAATGCTCGGATCCTACCCGATGGCAGCGTGCGAACCGTGCAACCGCTAAAACAGGGCGAAGGGCTGACCGTCGTCTACACCTGGCCACGCAGCATTCTTGCCAGCGCGCCAGCACCGGAAGCCGCTTCACCGTTGGTGCACTTGTTGTTACCGACTGCGAAAACCAGCGCATTATGGATACCAGTGTTTCTCCTGGTCGGTTACTACCTGCTTTGGTGGCGTAAGAATGTGACTGCCGTCGGGCTGAAAATGCCGCCCATCGTGCCGCTGTACGCACTCCCTGCCGATATGTCGCCGGGTTATCTGCGCTATATCACTCGGCATAAGTACGATGACGTTGCTTTCAGTAGCGATCTGCTGAACCTCGTGGCTAAACGCGCGGTGGCTATTAAGGTAAAACAAACTCAATCGAAAGGATTCTGGTTTGCCAAAGGCCGTACTGTGGAGGAACAGTGGTTATCGCTACAGTCCGAAGAGAGTAGCGAGCGGTTAAATGCTAATGACAAAAAGTTGCTAAGTACGCTGTTTATCAGTAATCGCAAAAACATTAATCTCAGCAAGGCCTATCAGCGGCCAATGCAGAACGCCCGTAAGGAGTTGGAGCAACGCTGTAAAGAGCAGCGGGATCTGTTATTCAATAAATGGGCTAAACCTCTACGGCACGGCATATACCTCATGCTGCTGGTGCCTGTTATCTGCGGCGCGCTATTCAACCTTGGCGTGGCAATAGTCACCATTCTAGCCTTATTGCTCTTGTTATTAGGTATGACATTACTTTCTTTACCGCTGAGATTCTTATTTAGCCCGAGGAAAATATTGAATACCTGGGGAGGTATCCCGCTGTTTCTAGCGCTGACATTTGGGCCTTTCACCACCTTTTTTAGTGGCATTTTCATGTTTGGCATGTTGCCTTTGACGCAATTTCCTGCTGGGTACGTTGGTGCTCTGCTGGCCGCCGTCCTGCTCTGCATGATCTTTTTCTGTGCAGTACCGCGTTACACGCAGCAAGGGTTGAATCATTTAGCCACGGCCCAAGGGTTGAAACTGTACCTTGGCGCGGCAGAAAAACATCGCTACCAGGCACTTTACCCGCCCGACAAACTGGTTTCCCACTTTGAACGTATGCTCCCTTATGCGCTGGCGCTCGATGTGGGTAAAACCTGGGCAAATACCTTCGCGCAATACCTAAGCAGCACCGGGGCCATGTCGGAGGTGTTTGCCAATGCGGATTGGGATAACGTGCATCACTTCAGCCAATCCTGCCGTTCATCCTCTATGGCAACCCCCAGCAGCCGTTCAGGCTCGAGTTCGAGCTCAGGTTCCAGTGGTTCGGGGTCTTCCGGCGGCGGATCGTCAGGGGGCGGTTCTGGTGGCGGTGGAGGCGGCGGCTGGTAACAATTGCGCCACGCCAGAATAAACGGCGTGGCGCTGAATCAATCCACTTTTACCTACAAAACGATTATTTACGGCTATCAAAAATCAGCTTGCAGGCCAGCCCGGCAAAAACGCTGCCCAACAGATAATTAGGCCAGCGGGCGCTGAATCGCTGGCCAGCAAAGCGGCTTTTCATCCTGCTAACCGCCACGATCACCGCTCCGTTGACTACCAAGCCCGTTAGGTTGAGAAGGGTTGCCAGAACCAGCATCTGAACCACCACCGAACCCGCCCGTGGATCGATAAACTGCGGAAACAGCGCCAGCACAAACAGCGCCATTTTAGGATTGAGGATATTAGTCAGTAACCCTTGCTGGAAGATCCGGCTTGCTGGAATGGTCTGTAACCCAGCGGATAGCTGCAAGTTACTGCCCGAACGCAGTGTTTTCCATGCCAAATACAGCAGATAGGCCGCCCCCAACAAACGTAGCGCATCATAGGCCAACGGCACAGCGACAAACAGTTGCGAAAGGCCCAACGCCGCCGCCAACGCATGGCAATAAGTCCCCAACTGAATCCCCGCCAGCGATGCAAAACCAGCACGCTGCCCCTGGCTGAGGCTGCGAGAGGCGATCAGCAGCATATCCGGGCCAGGAGTCACCGTCAGCGCCAAACAGGCACCCGTAAACAATAGCAATGTGGGAGCGTCAATCATATTTTACCTTGGCAGATGATATAGCTGGAAAACGAAAGTCCAATATTAACCGGGCTATGTTTTTTACCAAAGCACCAAAGCGGCTTATTTCTACGACTCAACTGACGGCTTATCATATTTAAGCCGCCGCGCACGCCCATCCCCCAACAGATTCATCCCAGCAGCGGCCAGCAGAATTATTGCCGCGCCAGCACCTCGGAACGGCTACGGCGGCTGGAAGAGAACGGTGTGATTCAGGGCTATACGCTGAACGTCAATCTACAGACACTTGGCTACGCTTTTCAGTCACTGGTACGTATCAAACCCTTACCTGGCATGTTGAAAAAAGTGGAACTGATGCTGCAAGAGATCCCAGAAGTGATCGAGTGCGACAAAGTCACTGGCGAAGACTGCTTTCTCGCCCGGCTGGTTTCACAATCGATGGAAAAGCTCGATCAGGTGATGGATAGGCTGGCAGAACGCGCACAGTGCAACACCTCGATCGTGAAAACTACTCCGGTAAAACGCCGCTTACCACCCCCGACCTGATCAGCGGGTGCGGCGGCGGGCGAACGGGTTTTTGCCCTTTTTCTCTTTTTTCGCCGCACTGGCGGCGGACTTCAGTGCCGCCAGATGCGCCTTATCGGCTTCCGGCACGTCGCGCTGTTCGATCGGAAATACCGGCAGTGCCGCCAGCAGCCGCGAACCGTAGCTTTTGGTCAGCAGGCGACGATCGTAAATCACGATTTCCCCGTGACATTCATTGCTGCGAATCAATCGCCCCACCTGTTGGATCAGATTGAACGACGCGCTCGGCAGGCTTTGTACTTCAAATGGATAGCGGTTAAGCGATTTAAGCCATTCCCCTTCGGTGAGGATTACCGGGCTGTCAATCGGCGGGAAAGCGATCTTGTGAATATGTACCTGAGTCAGCAATTCCCCTTTCAGATCCAACCCCTCAGCAAACGACTGCAACCCTACCAGCACGCTGGCGGTGCCTTTTTCCACCCGTTTGCGATGCTCCTCCACCAGCCGATAACGAGGCTGATCGCCCTGCACGAGTAGCATCAGGCGCAGGTCGGTCACGTAGCTCAAAAAGGTCTGCATGGCCCGGTGGCTGCTGAACAGGATCAGCATCCCTTTATGCTTGCCGCTGGCCTGCTCTCCACGGAAAAAACGCGCCATCTCTTCCAGATGCTCGGCCTCGTTGGCCATCGCCGGTTCAAAGCGCATTTTGGGAATAACGATCTTACCTTGTTCAACATGGTTAAACGGCGAATCCAGAGTTTCGAAGCGATCGCCCGCCTTCTCGCTCAATCCGCTCATCTCTTGCAGGCGCGCAAAGCTGTTGAGCGATCGCAAGGTGGCAGAGGTGATCACCACGTGTGGTACTTTGCGCCACAGCAGTTTTTCCAACTGATCGCTGACGCGGATACCCACGCAGTGCAGATAAAGATGCGTGACGTTATCGCGCAGCTCACGCGCCACCCACTTGGAGATTGGCGCGTTGGAGGATTTATCCAGCGCCGCCAGCCGCCACAGCTTGCTCATTGCCTCCAGATAGCCCAGCGTGCGGCTCATCTGAATGATCGAACGGTGCAAACGCACGATATCGTGCTTGCCGGTTTGCTCGGTGAGATCGTTAAGGATAAATTCGGCCAGGCCACGCAGCCCGTCGGTGAGTTTAAACAGGCGCGCGCAGATCTCGACCATCTCGGCTGGCAGTTCACCCATTTCGAAACGGTGCTCGGCATTACTGCTGTCGGGCGGTAAATAAGCGTTAGCCTGGTGCTCAAAAATCTGGATTAACTCGCGCAATTCTTCGCAGTGGTTTTTCAAGCGTTCACTATTCGCCAGCCCTGGCGGATTTTTGGGCCGGTACTGCGTCATGCACTGTTCCACCTGGCGCACGATCATATCGAGCTGTAGATTGGTCCACAGCGCGGTGATCTCCCCTTCCATCTCCAGCGCATCCCGCGCCACTTCCGGCAGGTGATGGCCTTCATCCAGCACCAGCAACAGCTCTTTCGGGTTCGGTAGCACCGACTCGGTTTCCAGCGCCGCCATCACCAGGGCATGGTTAGCCACCACCACATCGGCAGTTTCGATTTCTTTACGCGCAATATAAAACGGGCATTCGCGGATGTAATGGCAGTTGCGGCCCAGACAGTTGGCCTTGTCGGTACTCAGTTTGGCCCACAGCGGATCGTCGATCGATAACTGATAATGATCGCGCAGGCCATCCCATTCATGGCGGCTGAGCGCTTTCGACAACTTCTGGCACAGCGCCTGCTCTTCACCATTGGACGGTGCCAGTTCATTCTCATCCAGATACAGCATCAGATCGCCCTGCTCGGCCACATCGGTACTCATCGCCGCCAGATTGCGCGGGCAAACGTAGCGCCCACGGCCAAATGCACCGGTGAATTTCAGATCCGGGATGATCTTTTTCAACAGCGGCAAATCTTTACTGTAGATCTGATCCTGCAACGCCACGTTAGCGGTGCTGACCACCAGCGGTTTGCTCTCGGCACGGCCAACGGCAATGCCTGGAATCAGGTACGAGAGCGTTTTACCCACGCCAGTCGGGGCTTCGATCGCCAGATGGCGTTGATAATCACCGGCAAGGGTTTTCGCTACTTCGGCAATCATCTGCCGCTGTGGGGCACGGGAAATAAAGTCCGGTATTTGTTGTTGCAGGGCTTTGTACCACTGGCCGATCTGATCTTTAACTGCGGAGGAGAGCGCCATTCAACTCTTATCTAAACGAAATGATGGAGCTATTGTCCCACAGACTGCCAGCTGCGTCAGCCCAAGTTACGGCAGGCTTGCCAACAATGCGCAGCGCCCCGCACTAAATGAACCCTCTGGAGGGTTTAGCTGCATGCGCTGAACACGGTGTTCAGCTTAGCTATAAATGATAAAAGCCCCGACCATTGCAGTCAGGGCTTTTAAGGTACTACAGATTTAAGTTTTAACATTAATCAACTTATTGACTTCGTACTACTTTCGATACTACTTAAAATGCACTCGTTTATCACAGATAATATTGGGTACTAAGAAACTGACTACGTCCTCCCATATACTGGCTGATTGATACAATTCCTACTCACCACAGAACGGTAACTAAAGAAAGAGTAGGTTAAACTGGCACATTCCCCCTCGCGATATAAAACTTTTGATGCATGGCCTTACTTTCGTTGCGATATTTTTACAACATCTCTTTAACAAATCGCAACATCAACGAACCATAAAAAACATAGCCTTACATCATCGCGTTATCGTACACACCCTGCGATCGTCGATACTGACTCCATGGCCTTAGAACATTATTGAGTGAGTAGGTTAATTATACTCAGCTGCAATTATCCCATACAAAAAATGTTTCGTGGCCTTTATCGCAAAAAACACTAAATTAACTATTGGAACACGTTTTAAAACTCTTCATATAAACAGCGAACCATTAATGTGCCGCCGTTGAACATTAATCTACGTTCTTTTCCATGTATGTCAATACTGTTTTTAAGAACATGTTTTTATTATCAGCATAGTTGGGTTCGAATAAGCTGAATATCGTGCCCCTTTAAATAACGGCACCTCCCCCGGTGATCCGCAAGCGGGCAGGATGTCTTTCTTTTTAAAGTAAATTATTCGGCAAGCGCCCACTCCATGCCCCAGACCCGAGATAATTCCCAAAGTGGAAATATTTTTAATTGAGCCAGTAAATTGCTGCATTCAAGATCGTGGCGAATCCAACCCATAGCGCATAAGGAATAAACAACCATGAGGCTATTTTGTCGTGCTTTTTCGCCTGAATAATAAAAAGCAACACCGTTATCAGCAACAACAAGATAATAGTCAGTGCCTTATCAGGCTGATGTTCCAGGAAAAATACGGGGGACCACAGCCAGTTCAGTGCCATTTGCATCACCCATAAAAGCATTGCGAGACTCTTGGATGCCAGCCGCCAGATCCGCCAGCCAGCAACCGCAATCATGGTATCGAGTAACGTCCAAACGGGTGCAAATAGGGCATTAGGCGGGTTAAAGGAGGGTTTCACCAGATTGGCATACCAGACATCGGGGCCGATTAAAACGCCAAGCACCGATCCCATACCGACCACTGCCACAAGAAAACAAATCAGTACGAGAAGCTCGGTCGAACGTTTTCTAGTGTCTTTTACTGCATGCGTCATATCATCAGTCCATGTTAAATGTGGAAAACATACAAAAGGCTGTGTGATATATCACGCCTTTAGAGGCTGAATTAGATGGCTCGATATCTCAAGCATAGTACGGCTTTCGACCATAGCCTGGACATACAGATGAATTTTCAGACGCTGACGATCGTTATGGTCCGCTCATGCCAGAGTGACACCATGTCGATACGTGGCAATGCTAGGGATAATGGGTAAAAACGTCGTTCAGGATCGCAGGCAACAGCCTATACCCCCAAGTTAAAACTGCTTTAACCCGGAGGCAATGACTATCGCGCTGATAACACCTTGGCAGCGAAACCGAACGTTGGCACGCGCCGAGTGGATTAGGAAATAAAGGATTTGCCCTGTTTAAGCACAAGATCGCAGGCTTTCTGCTTCACTTTCTCGGTGATTTTTGAGGTACTCAGGCTGTTTAGATCCAGTTTATTGCCGTTACCGGTATTCAACAAACCGCCAAGGCCTTGCTGATAATCCTCACTCTTCGCGTTAGCCGTGCTGGTGATGCCCAGTTTACCAAGCAACGTCTCCTTTACGGTTTCGGTGCCACTCTCAGAAAGGAGGTTGTTTTTCACGCAGTATTGCAAGATCCCTGCCGCATTGGTCATGCTACCGGCGCTCAGCGCCTTATCCCCTCCGTTAAGCAACCCGGTCAATGAAGACAAGGACATGCCCTCACTGTTAGCACTGCCCCCAGACTTGCCGAGTTGGCTGGCGGCACTGTTGAGGGTATCCATCAACCCGGCTGCCTGAGCGGTATTTGCAGCCATCACGGTGGTCATAGCTAGCGCCAGCAATAAACGATTTGTCGTGCTCATAACGGAAAAACTCCTGTATATCTGCAAAATAGCAGCGTCAATTGCCTGAATCATAGCGTTGGATGCTACCTATTCTGACAAGTTCCTTTTATTCGGGTAGCACGATGTTTTTCGGATTTCAGGAAATAGTCGTGTGCAAGAATAACC
Source organism: Serratia sp. HNCC26DJ206 (assembly GCF_057180605.1). Classification (NCBI taxonomy): domain Bacteria; kingdom Pseudomonadati; phylum Pseudomonadota; class Gammaproteobacteria; order Enterobacterales; family Yersiniaceae; genus Serratia; species Serratia sp. HNCC26DJ206. Next base: position 66,366 of record NZ_JBXUGP010000017.1, on the reverse strand, counting down.
AGCGCGCCCCGTTACGGCTGGCTAGCCAGTAATACGCAGCGTCCCGCACTAAACGACCAGTCATCAAGTTGAGTAGTGGTGATGATCACCATCACATCAGCCGGGGGCAGTTGAAGATTTTGTGCCAACAATGCCACCAGCCGCTGATAGAATCCTTGCTTGGTTGCAGCATCTCGCTCTTTACCGGCGGTGATAAAGAACAAGATATAGTCTACGGAACGGGGCCCGCCGAGGTAATCACGATCGTAAATCAACTCCCCTGACTCATACTGGTCAATCGCCTGGAGTTTATCGGCAGGTGGGACATCAAAGGTTTCCACCAAAGCCTGATGCAGGGAGTCCGACAAGGTTTTCAGATACTGCGGCGATTTGCCTCGGAGTAAAGCAATACGAGTAAAAGGCATAACATTACTCCTCAAGCTCACGCAGGCGCGCTATCGCGCTGGCGGCAACGGGCCACCCAGCATAAAACGCCAGATGTGTGATTAGCTCGACAAGCTGTTCAAAGCTCACACCGTTGCGCTGTGCCAATTGCAAATGAAACGGCAGTTGTTCGGTGCGATTCAACGCCACTAAGGCTGCCAGCGTAATCAGGCTACGCTCGCGCGGCGCAAGCTGTGGCCGTTGCCAGATATCATCGAATAGCACGTTATCGCTGAGTTGAGCCAGTTTTGGGGCGATATCGCCGAAAGCCTGCTGACCCGCATGTTGGTTAGGTTGCATCATCTACTCCTATCGATTGATTTTGCTTGACACTAACCGCAGATGACTAAGTTGAAAATCGGGATTTTCAGCAGATAACGTTCAGAGAAACGGGATGGTTTCTGAATAGCCCAGAACACCTTTTATCCGATGAAAAAAACACCGCCCGACGCGTTATTTCCCCCTGCCATACAGATATAAATAATCTGTCATAAATAGATCACACAACTACGGTAAAAATGCTGCGTTGCGAACGATCAGGCAGCACATTAAAGCCGTAACACAACTGATGATAAGCATCTTTCAATCATATAAAGCAGGGAAAACCATGAAACCTAATCTTCTTGCCGTTATTATTCCGGCACTTTTAATTGCTCAGGCCGCACAGGCAGCAGAAATCTACAATAAAGACGGCAATAAGCTTGATTTTTATGGTCGTGTAAAAGCACTGCATTATTTTTCTGATGATACCGGTAACGACGGTGATAAAACTTACGTCCGTATCGGTTTTAAAGGTGCGACACAAATTAACGATCTGCTGACCGGCTATGGCCAGTGGGAATATCAGATTGCGGCCAACCACAGCGAAGCTGATGGCACAAGAGACACCAGAACCCGCCTCGGTTTTGCCGGTCTGAAAATGAAAGATTTTGGCTCGTTTGATTATGGCCGTAACTACGGCGTTATTTATGATGTCGGCTCATTTACCGACGTGCTGCCGGAGTTTGGCGCAGACTCGTTTATCAAGACCGACAACTTTATGACCGGGCGAACCACCGGCGTTGCTACCTATCGTAACAACAACTTCTTTGGCATGGTCGATGACCTGAAATTTGCCCTGCAATATCAGGGGAAAAACGAGAACGATCGCAGCGACAACCTCAGCAAAGCCAATGGCGATGGCTTCGGTTTATCTTCCAGCTATCAAATCATTGATGGCCTGACCGTTGCTGCCGCTTATGCGGCCTCTAACCGAACCGAAGGCCAGAAGTTGAGCAGTTACGGTAAGGGGGAAAAGGCTGAAATCTGGGCTACCGGGTTGAAGTATGATGCCAACAGCGTTTATGTGGCGGCCAACTATGCCGAGACTCATAATCTGACGGCCATTTCAGGTACCGCGACCATTAATAATGCCGCCAGCAAAGTGAGTGGTTTTGCCAATAAAACCCAGAACGTGGAACTGGTTGCCCAATATCAATTTGATTTTGGCCTGCGCCCGTCACTGGCTTACGTACAGTCCAAAGCTAAAGATATTGAAAATATCGGCGATACCGATCTGGTAAAATATTTTGATGTCGGGAGCTATTACTACTTCAATAAAAATATGTCCACCTATGTGGATTATAAAATCAATCGGCTCAATAGCGACAATAAGCTGGGGCTGAAAACGGATAACGTGATTGCCGTAGCTCTGACTTATCAGTTTTAATCTCTAACCACCACTGCAAATTCTTTTATTGAATTATTTCACCGGGCTGCTGCGCCCGGTTTTTTCATGGCAGTGTTTTTTGCCAGAATAAAGCACGCCCTGTTGCTTCCTGTAATTGATAACCGGCAAAACCAAATTTACGGTAGCTGGCTTGCGCCACAGTATTCCCCTCCAGCACTTCCAACGTGATCTTGCAGCAACCACGCTGGCGCGCCTCAGCCTCTACCGCTGTCAGCAAATGCTGGCTGATGCCCAAACCACGGAATTCGGAGGAAACCGCCATATCGTGAATATTCAGCAACGGTTGGCAACTGAAGGTGGAAAAACCTTCAAAACAGTTGGCCAACCCGGCTCCGTGACCATCAACCAGCGCCAGCAGCGTCAGGGCAAACGGCCGTTTTGCCAGCTCCGCCACCAGATGGGTGCGGGCATAGTCACTGAGCGGCTCCGCGCCACCCATAGGATCACGGGCATAAAGATCCAGCAGTTCGACAATTAACTCTGCGTGCTGCGGGTTGCCGTAATCGGCCCTGATCACTTCAATGTTCATTCCCTGTCCTTCAGTATCACAGCAATTTATACATATAGCTGGTCGATTCCAGTGACGCGCCGTTGCTGGCGCGGGCGTAGTGCGGGATCATGCCGGCCAGTTGGTACCCCAGCGAGCGATACATCCCTTCCGCCGTATCGCCGCTCAGAGTATCGAGCACCAACAGCTGCCGCTGATGGGCAATCGCCAAGCGCTCAGCCTGCTGCATTAACTGGCGGGCAATCCCTTTACGCCGTGCATACGGATGCACCATCAATTTGGCGATCTCTGCCCGGTGGTGGCCATTATCCGGCATATCCAACAACAGTTGGACGGTGCCGACCACCCGGCCTGCTTCGCGTGCCACTAACATCACCCGATCACCACACTCGATCGCTGGCAGCAGACGCAGCCAGAAAGCGGCCGCCTGCTCAAGGCTGAAGGGTTGTACAAAGCCGATGCTGGCTCCCTGTAAGACGCTGGCGTGTAATATCTCAGCCAATTCAGGAATGGCGATTTGCGCTGCGTTAGCATCCAATTGCTGTATCTCAATCATGTTTATGGCCTACAGATCACAAGGGTGTAATGGGCTGGCTCAGGGCCAGATGCATAGAATTTAGAACAAAGCGCGTAACAGAGTAAACATCAGCATACTCAGCACCACTACTGCCAGCATATTACGCAGGAAGAAAGCCAGAATAACCGCGAACACCGCGGCCCACAGATAAGGGTTCTCTGGCAATGCCCGCCATTCATCACCGTTGAAAGCAATGATCGGCCCGCAAATAGCCGTCAACACCGCAGGTACAGAAAAACTCAGCAGAGTTCTCATGCGTTGCGATAACCGTACTGGCAGGCTCGGCGCTAAAAAGCAATAACGGTTGAAAAAGACGATCACGCCCATCAGCACAATGGTCAGCCAAATCATGCCTGCCTCCTGCTGCACAGCAGCCCAACCACCATGGCCGCCACGGTAGTGATAATCAACGCTCCCGGCACCTGATAATGGTGCAGGCCAATCGACAGCACCAGCGCCGTCAGCACGCAGGCGAGCACCGGCAGGTTACGGATCATCGGCACTACAATGGCAATAAAGGTGGCAGCGATCGAGAAATCAAGCCCGTAGCTGTCGAGATTGCTGACGCTGCTGGCAGCAACCACCCCCAGCAGCGTGGCAAAGAACCAGCACAGATAAAACGCCAGCCCGGCTCCCAACGCATACCAGCGGTTAAAGCGCGCTGGGCCCTGATTACCGGTCAGGGCAAACAGTTCATCGGTCAGCAGAAAAGCCAGCGCGACACGCCATCTCAATGGCAACGGAGCAATACATTCGCGCAGGCGTAACCCATATAAGAAATGCTGGGCGGTAACAAAAAAGGTGGAAACCAGGATCGCCAGCAAACCGGCTCCGCTCTTGATCATTCCCATAGCGACCAACTGTGATGCCCCGGCAAAAACAATCGCCGACATCCCCAGCCCCTCGGCCCCCGTCATGCCACTCTGGATGGCCATTGAGCCCGCCAGGATCCCCCAGGGCAACACCGCCAGGCATAACGGCAAGATCGCCACCGCCCCCTGCAACGCCGGGCGCAAACGCAGCATTGGCGGCTCTGCGAGAGTTGATTGATAAGTCATTATTCTGTTCTCCTTCACTCGAAGAAACAGAATAACGCAGGAAAGGCCATGAGTATTGCATCTGTTTGCGTATTTATTTCAATATAAATCGCCAAGCCTCACGCCATCCTAACACTCGCTGGAATTAGGCGTTTGTACGCCCCGACTTTCCTCATTGCCATGATCGGCAACAGGATACCGAATGCCCAACGCCATGGCGCGTGGCCAGAGTTTCTGTTCAAACACCAGATTAACCATCGCGTATGACAAGGCGAAAATACCCCCCCCAAATAGCATCACGGGCATTGAAGGGGCCAATGCACACAGCATGGCACCAATGATGAAAAACAGTGATGCTACCAGATAGGCGCTACGCGCCCCGTTGCGGCTCAGCAAACGTGCCGACAGCGCTGATCCTAATATTGAAGCCACTACAAATAGTATGGTATTTCAAGCATAGAGATCTAACCCACCGATATCCTTTACTACAGAGGGTAGAATGGTGGTTGCTACCAGAATATTGATCGCATGCAGCGCAACACCGAGTGACAGAGCAAGAGTAATAGCGGTATTTTTGCCGCGAAACAGATCGCTCCACTGGCTTTTATCGGCAGATATCATCGTTATCGTCCTGTTTTCAGAGGAATGACATTGAGTTAGCAGCGTGATTGCGTTAAATTTAACAAGGAATATCTTGGAATAAGTAAGACCGAGGTGAGGTAATATGTCAAGAATTAACTTGGAAAATGGCGAATGCACAGCCCATTCGGTCAGCGATCGTTTGCTGAAGCTATTGAAAACCTGCGGCCCACAGCAGGCTTCAGAAGCCGGGAAAGTGCTTGGCACTACCGGTGAGGCCGCTCGTCAGCAGTTCGTTAAACTGGCGAAAGATGGGTTAGTTGAGGCAAAAGCCGAGACGCGTGGCGTTGGCCGCCCAGTGCAACTCTGGTATCTCACCCCGGCAGGCAATGCCCACTTTCCTGATGCTCATGCCGAACTGACGGCCCAACTGCTGCGCACCGTACGCAACAAGCTGGGGGAACAGACGCTAGACTTATTGATCGACAACCGCGAACAGGAAACCCGCAGCAATTATCAACAGGCGATGGCCGGGGCTAGCGACTTACGTGAGCGCGTTGCACGCCTGGCGACCCTTCGCTGCCACGAAGGCTACATGGCCGAATGGAGCGAGTTGCAAGACGGTACCTTTCTGCTGGTGGAAAACCACTGCCCCATTTGCACCGCCGCCCGGGTTTGCCAAGCATTTTGCCAGGCAGAGCTGAATGTGTTCACCGAGGTGCTGCAAGCGCAGGTTGAGCGTTCCGAACATATTCTTGCCGGTGCACGCCGCTGCGCTTACCGGATTTTACCGCAGTAACCCCTGCTTCTGTCGTTTCTTGCCTGGATTAAGTTGTACAAGTTTTATTTTTTTGTACAACTTTACATTAAGCCGCTATGGTTAATGTAGTGAGTGTTCCAAGCAGGGAAAATGAAATGGCGTTATACACGATTGGCGAAGTTGCACAACTTTGCGGCATTAATCCGGTTACGCTGCGCGCCTGGCAACGGCGCTATGGACTGCTGAAACCACAGCGCACCGAAGGCGGCCATCGCCAGTTCAACGAAGAAGATGTGGCCCGCATCCACAATATTCTCCGTTGGATCGAGCGCGGCGTCCCGGTCAGCCAGATCAAACCTTTGCTGGACGGCTCCGCAGTACCCGACCACAGCACTAACTGGGCAACGCTGCAACGAGAGCTACTGGCCCTGTTGCAGATCCCTTCCCCCTCCAAACTGCGTAGCCGCATCTTTGAGCTAGGGCGCGAGTATCCTCCCCAAGCCCTGATCGAAAATGTTCTGCGGCCATTGCGCTCGCAGCTCAAAAATCACCACGAACTGTTGCACATGCTGCACAGCCTGCTGGATGGCGTGATCATTGAGTACGCCGCCTTCTGCATGGTCGGAGCACGTAAAAAACCCGGTGTGAACGCGTTACTGCTGAGTTGGGGAAACACCGATCGCACCGAATTGTGGATGGTCGCCATCCTACTGGCCAAAAACAATATGCGCGTTGATATCCTGCCGGATCCCTTGGAACACCCGCAACTGACGATGCTCAAAGCCGAGCGCTACTTTATTTATACCGAAGGCGTACTCAATACCGCCAAACGGCGGCAACTGGCCGCCTGGCGTGAAGCCGGGCTGGATATCACGCTGATCGACAACAACGCTTTGCTAACCATTCCCATGGAGCAGCACCATGAGCACCCCTGAGGCACTGTTGGCGCGTTTTTCACGCTTCTATACCCGGCTGGATGAGAGCCAACTGGTCGATCTGCCCGAGATTTATCACCGCAACATCCGTTTTGTCGATCCGGTTGGTGAGCATCTGGGGCTACAGGCGTTGGATGCCTATTTTCGCCATTCGCTCAGCAATCTGAACTATTGCTGCTTTGCCATCACCGATATTCAGCACAATGAACAACAGGCCTACGTGTGCTGGCATATGACCTATGCCCATCCACGCCTGCGCCGTGGCAGCGTCCTCACCCTGGAAGGCCTCAGCCAACTGCGCTTTGCCGAACAGCGCATCATGTTTCAACGTGACTACTATGATATGGGTGCCATGTTGTATGAACATATCCCGCTGCTCGGTCAAGCCGTGCTCAGCATCAAGAAGAGGTTGCAATCATGAAACGCGTGCTGATCACCGGCGCCAGTTCGGGTATTGGGCAGCAATTGGCGCTCGACTATGCCGCCGAAGGCTGGCAGGTGATCGCCTGCGGGCGCGATGCTGCCCGGCTTGAAGCGCTCAGCGTACAACACCCCAACATCGTCTCGCGTCGTTTCGACATCACCGATCTGGCGGCCACCCGAGAAGCACTGGCACAGTGCCCGGCCGAGTTAGTGATCCTGTGCGCCGGAACCTGTGAATATCTGGATAACGGTGTGGTGGAGGCGGAAAAGGTGGCCCGCGTGCTCAGTACCAACCTTTTGGGGCCGGTCAATTGTCTGGATGCCCTGCTGCCGCAGCTGGCAGCCGGTGCGCGGGTTGCCCTGGTGGGTTCAACCGCCAGTCTGATCCCGCTGCCGCGCGCCGAGGCCTACGGTGCCTCAAAAGCCGCACTGGCCTATTTTGCCCGCAGCCTGGCCGTAGACTTAACGAAACGCGGTATAGGCATTTCGCTGGTGTTACCCGGTTTTGTCGCCACGCCGCTCACCGATCGCAACGATTTTGCCATGCCGATGATTATCACGTCCCAGCAGGCTTCCGGCTATATCCGCCGTGGCCTGGAAAAAGGGGCTGCCGAAATCGCCTTTCCTCCGTTGTTCGCCGCGCTATTACGGCTGGCAGCCTTACTACCACAGGCCGTGCAACGCTGGCTCGCCACGCGCATGGTGAGGTAACTTAATGAAAATCGCCATTATCGGCAGTGGAATTTCCGGCCTGACCTGTGCCTGGAAACTGGCCCCTGAACATCAGGTTACGCTGTTTGAAGCCAACGATTACCCTGGTGGCCACACCGCTACCGTGGACGTCACGCTGGAAGGTCGCAGCTACGCCATCGACACCGGATTTATTGTCTACAACGAACGCACCTACCCGCAATTTATTGCGCTGCTGGCAGAGTTAGGCATCAGCGGACAGCCGACGGAAATGAGCTTCTCGGTCACCCATCCCCACAGCGGGCTGGAATACAACGGCCATACGCTCAATACGCTGTTCGCCCAGCGCCGTAACCTGTTTAACCCACGTTTTTATCGCCTGCTGGCAGAGATTGTGCGCTTTAATCGCCAATGTAAAAAACGCCTGGCCGCTGGCGGCGTCGGCAGCGAAACGCTGGACGACTTCCTGCAACAGGCCGAATTTTCTACCTATTTTGCCCAGCACTACCTGCTGCCGATGGGGGCCGCGATCTGGTCCTCTTCCATGGCGGACATGCGTCAGTTCCCGTTGGCGCTGTTCCTGCGCTTTTTCGATCACCACGGCCTGTTGGATATCGCCAACCGCCCGCAGTGGTTTGTGGTGCCCGGCGGTTCGCGCGAATATGTGCGCCGCATGCTAGTAGCACTGGCGGGCCACCTGACGCTGCATCTGAATACGCCGGTGCAGCGGGTGGAACGCCAGCCGCATCAGGTGGTGATCCACAGCGCCCAAGGTGAACAGCATTTCGATCAGGTGATCTTTGCCTGCCATGCCGATCAGGCACTGCAATTGCTGGCCGATGCCAGCCCGCTGGAACAAAGCGTTCTGACCCAGTTGCCCTATCAGGTCAATGAAGTGATCTTGCATACCGATGTGCGCCTGTTGCCGCGCCAGCGCCGTGCCTGGGCCAGTTGGAACTATCTGCTGCCCGCCAACAGCGAGCAGGCAGAAAACCAGAGGGCTAGCGTGACCTACAACATGAACATCCTGCAAGGCCTCAACGTACCGCACACCTTCTGCGTGACCCTTAACCCGCAACAGCCGATTGATCCCAAGCTGATCCTGCGCAGCTTCAGCTACCACCATCCGGTATTCAATCAGGCCAGCGCGCTGGCACAACAGCAACGCACGCTGATAAACGGGCAGCAAAACACCTGGTTCTGCGGAGCTTACTGGTACAACGGCTTTCATGAGGATGGCGTGCGCAGTGCGCTAGACGTCACGCAGGCGCTGTTACAGGTGAAAGCCGCATGAACAGCGCTCTGTACGTCGGCCATGTGCGCCACCGCCGCTTCAGCCCGGTGCTGCACAGCTTTGACTATCGCCTGTTTATGCCGCTGATCGATCTCGACGAACTGGCGCAACTGCCTGCTCTCGGCATTACGTTGGAGCGCTTTGCTCCGGCGTCGTTTTATCGCCGCGACTATCTGGGTGGCGGTGATATTAAAACCAAGGCACAGGAGCGGATTGCCGAACTGACCGGCGAAAAGCTGAACGGCCGCGTTATGCTGTTGTGCCAGCTGCGCTATTTGGGTTGTTACTTTAACCCGGTTAACTTTTATTACCTGTATAACACTGACGGCGAACTGCGTTGGCTGCTGGCCGAGGTGCGCAATACCCCGTGGAATGAGCGTCATACCTACGCGGTGAAGCCCGATGGCACGCTGCCGGTGGACAAAATCTTTCACGTTTCACCGTTCAACCCGATGGACATGACCTACCGCTGGCGGCTCTCACCCCCTGCGCAGCGGCTGCGTGTGCATATCGAAAATCACCGAGCCAGCCGCGAGTTCGACGCCACTTTGCTGCTTTACCGGCAACCGTTGACGCGCGCCACCCTGCGCCAGCAGCTGTGGCGCTTGCCGTTGATGACGGTGAAAACCGCCGCCGCCATTTACTGGCAGGCACTGAAATTATGGCTGAAACGCGCCCCCATCTACCCTCACCCCGCCTCTGGCGGCAAGGATAAACCATGAGTTCACCGGAATACTCCCTGAGCAGCAACACGGCTATTTCCGGCCGCAGTAAAGGCGCACGCCGCATTATTTTCACCTTATTACAGCAGTTGCAGGGCGGCGGCCTGTTGTTGCGTGAATCCGGCGTCGGTGAAATCCAGTTTGGTGATGCCAGCGCACCGCTACAGGTGGAAGTCGAGGTGTATGACCTGCGCGTTTACCGGCGGATCCTGCTGGGTGGCAGCATCGCCGCAGGGGAAAGTTATATCGACGGTGACTGGAGCAGCCCCGATCTCACCAGTCTACTACAGCTGTTGGCCAGCAACATGCAGGTGGTGGATAAGCTGGAAGCGCGTTTGAGCTGGCTGACCGCCCCGTGGCACGGTCTGGTGCATCTGCTACGCAGCAATAGCCGCCGCCAGGCACGGCGCAACATCGCGGCGCACTACGATCTGGGCAACGATTTTTATCAACAGTTTCTTGATCGCGACATGCTGTATTCCAGCGCGTTATACCGTGAAGCCGACATGACGCTGGAACAGGCACAGCAGGCCAAAATGCGCCGCCTGTGTGAACAGTTGGATCTGCAACCGGAAGATCACCTGCTGGAGATTGGCACCGGTTGGGGGGCGCTGGCAGAATTTGCCGCCCGCGAGTACGGTTGCCGGGTTACCACTACGACCATCTCACAGGCGCAGTACGATTATGCCTGTCAGCGCATCGAGCAGGCCGGGCTGAAAGATCGCGTCACTTTGCTGTTTGAGGATTACCGCCAACTCACCGGCCAGTATGACAAGCTGGTATCGGTCGAGATGATCGAAGCCGTAGGTAAACGCTTTTTGCCGCTGTTTGTGAAGCGCTGCCAGCAGTTGCTCAAGCCCAAAGGCAAAATGGTGTTGCAGGCGATCACCATTACCGATCAACGCTACCAGCAATACAGCCGCAGCGTGGATTTTATCCAGCGCTACGTGTTCCCTGGCGGCTTTTTGCCCTCCGTTACCGCGTTATGCGAAACCCTGACGCACCACAGCGATCTGGTGATGTGCGATCTGCACGACATTGGCCGCGACTACGCACGCACGCTGCAAGAGTGGCGGCAGCGCTTTGAGCACCACTGGCCTTCATTGCACAGCCAAGGGTTTGATGAACGTTTTCAGCGGCTGTGGCGTTTTTACCTGTGCTACTGCGAAGCCGGTTTCCTGGCGCGCACCATCAGCACGGTACAGCTCAGCGCTGAACGCCGATGAAATTAGGAGCAGGGTTCTGGCTGACCAGCCTGGGCTTCAATGCCTACTGGACGCTGGCCATCCTCTGGGGCGAACGCGGGCTTCCTTTGCTGTTGGTCGGTGCAGCGCTGGCGCTGGCCTTCACCCCAGCCTGGCGGCGTAAATGGGTGCTGCTGGCGGCGCTGCTTGGCATTGCCATGGATGCCCTGTGGTGCCACCTCGGCCTATTCGAATTTACCGGCCAAACCGGCGTGCCGCTATGGATGTGCGCATTGTGGCTCACGTTCGCTTGCTGGTGGTCTTGGTTGCTGAGCCGGATCAGGCTGACGCTGCCAGTATTGGTGCTGTTAGGCGCAGTGAGCGGCCCACTGGCTTACACGATCGGTTGGAAACTCAACGCAATGGCACCGCTGATGGCACCGGAAATGATGATCCTCGCCCTGGCCTGCGGTTGGGCGATTTATCTGCCCGCCATCAGTTGGCTAATATTACGTAGGAGAGCACTATGAAGATACTGTTGACCCTACTGTTTTGCCTGAGCAGCCTGGCAGCACAGGCCAGCGAGTGGGCCGCGTGGCCGACGGTAGGTAGCGCCACGCTGCGCTGGGGGCCGTTTGATATCTATTTTTCGGTATTACGCACGCCAGACGGGCGTTATCGGGTAGGCAACTGGCCGCAGGCGCTGAGCATTAATTATCAGCGTAATATCAGCACCGATGAACTGGTCAAAGCCACGCAAGAACAGTGGCAGGCAATGAAAATAACGGTGCCAGTTGCGCAGCAGCAGCGTTGGCTCAGCCAGATGAGTGCCATCTGGCCCTCGGTGCAACCCGGCAGCCAACTCACCTTTGTCGGCGATCATGACGGAGGCCGCTTCTATTATCGCCCACAACCGGACCACCCGGTCCAACCGATCGGCGAACGCTTCGACGGCGCTTTCCGCGACGCTTTTCTCGCAATATGGCTGTCACCCGCGACCCAATACCCTTCCTTGCGGCAACAGTTGACTGGAGACTCATGATGAATATCAAACATCTGTTAATGGCGTTGTTGTTTTTGCTGGTAGGGTGCAGCGCAGATATCAGTGACTATCAGCACGATAAGCCCACTTTCGACCTGTTCGGCTACTTCAGCGGCGAAACCCGCGCCTGGGGTATGGTACAGGATTATCAGAACAAACAAATCCGCCGCTTTGAAGTGGTGATCCAGGGTGATGTCGTCGGCAATACCCTGACGTTGAACGAAAAGTTTGTGTATAACGACGGCGAACGTCAAACCCGCGTCTGGCGCATCATCAGAAATGAGGATGGCAGCTATCAGGGTACGGCTGGCGATATCATCGGTGTCGCGCAGGGTAACACCGCGGGCAACGCCTTCAACTGGCGTTACGATATGAACGTGAAAACCGAGAATGGCACGGTGAAATTGCACTTTGACGACTGGCTGTATCGTCAGGATGAAAAGCGTCTGTTTAACGTGACATCGCTGCGCAAGTTTGGGCTAGAAGTCGCGAAAGTGACGCTATTTTTTGAAAAACAATAGTTACTCCCAGCCCTCTCCCACCGAGAGGGCTGCCTTATGTGGCATGACTACCCAATAACGCCCCTTTCCCCACTCCTGTCGCAGGCACAAAAATGCATTGCTTATCCTCCCCACGTTAGGGTTTACTGAGTGCCCTAATAAATCACCTCCTACCGAATAAAGAACCCATGCTGAGCCAAAAAAATCGTCATCTCCTGCCATTAATTGGAGCGCTGTTCACGCTGTATATTGTCTGGGGATCGACCTATTTTGCCATTCGTGTTGGGGTTGAAAGCTGGCCACCGCTGATGATGGCGGGCATCCGCTTTCTGGTAGCGGGTATTATCCTGTTCAGTTTCCTGGCGCTGCGCGGCCACGCTTTACCAACGCTAAAACAGTGGGTTGCCGCCGGTACCATCGGCATCCTGCTGTTGGCAGTCGGTAACGGCTTGGTCACGGTGGCAGAACATCAGAACGTACCCTCCGGCATTGCCGCCGTAATGGTAGCAACGGTGCCACTGTTTACCCTGTGTTTCAGCATGTTATGGGGAATGCGCAATACCAGGCTGGAGTGGACCGGCATCGCGCTCGGCCTGGTGGGCATCGTGCTGCTCAATACCGGTAACAACCTGGTGGGTAATCCGACCGGCGCATTGCTGATTCTGCTGGCCTCGGCCAGTTGGGCCTTTGGCTCAGTGCTCAGCTCACGTATTTCACTCCCCGCAGGGCCAATGGCCGGTGCGGCAGAAATGCTGGTGGCCGGGGTAGTACTGATGGTTGCCAGCCAACTGAGCGGCGAACATCTTGATAGCATGCCCAGTCTCAGCAGCTTTTTGGCCCTCGGTTATTTGATCGTATTCGGCTCAATGCTGGCGATCAGCGCCTATATGTTCCTGCTGAAAAATGTGCGCCCGGCCGTGGCGACCAGTTACGCCTATGTGAACCCGGTGGTAGCGGTATTGCTTGGCGTCGGCTTTGCCGGTGAGACGCTGGCTGCGCGTGAATGGTTGGCTCTGGTGGTGATCGTCTCTGCGGTGGTCTTGGTCACGCTGGGCAAATACCTGTTCACCCGCTCGGCCAAAGTGCAGCGCGTTGAGGTAGCAAAAACGCCCGAGTAAGATAAACGATGATTGTTTCGCTGAAGGGGCTATAATTCTCGCTGTTCTGACTCACCTGCGAAATATAACTCATGCTGAAAAAAGCGTTCGTCATCGTCATCGCCCTATGCGCCTTTGGTTCTCTGGGCGGCGTATTCCTGGCAGGGCTAAATATCTATACCCGGTCTACTACCCCGCTTGAAACAACCCCGGCCTCCAGCGAAGCACCTGCCAGCACCGCTCCGACAGCCACTCTTCAGACCAAGTGATGGTGCTATAGCGCTATCACGCCCAGCGCTGCCGCCTGCTGTCGGTGTTCAGTGACTATCTGATAAGCCTCACGCGGCACCAGGCTGAAATCACCAATCAACAGGCTTTCGCTGGCCGGATCGCTGACCATCGCGCTGGCCGCCGCGCGCAGCAGCGCGAGTTGCTGTGGCGTTGTACCCGCTGCGGTAATCAGCGGCAATCCTGGCACCGCTGCGGTGCGGCCAATAATCTTCAGCCCTGCCACCGCCTGCGGCCGTGCGCGTTTGAGCAAAGCAAAGCTGACGCAATCGATCGCCGCAATATCCGCCTGCCCGCTGTGGATCATCTTTATTGATTCATAATGGGCACCGGAAGCGATCGCCTGCCGGAAGAACCGCCCTTGCCGCGCCAACGGCGCAATCAGCGCCAGCAGGCTGTTGTAACCGGATTGCGAATCCTGGCTGTTATAGGCCGCAACCCGGTCACGGAAATCCTCCAGCCGTTCCCCCGGTTCGTTATCTCGCACTACCAGCCAACTGCTGTAATTCGCCCCACTGCATCCTTCCACGCGATAATGGTAGGTGCCTACCAGTTGCACCTGCGGCAGCATCGCCACCAACGGATAACCGCAGGTCTGGCTCAGCAACAGATCCGGGCTCTGCCAGTGCGCCAACAGATCTTGCGGCCAGCTCAATGCCTGCGGCACCTCGGCCATCCCAAGCTGCTGCAATTTATCACGCAACGCCAGCCAGAAGGGCTCAACCTGTTGATGATTAACGCCATACATGGGCAAAGAGACTGCCAGCATTTTAGTTACCCCGCAGAAGATGACACCGCACGCCAAGTGGTCAGGTAGCGCACCCAGCGTTCGAACAGCATGTCGGTGATGATCGCCAACAGCGCCACCACCACCGCCCCTTGGATCACATAAGCCGTATTGAACCCGCTCAGCCCGATGATGATTGGCGAGCCCAGCGTTTTGGTGCCCACCGTGGAGGCGATCGTCGCCGTGCCGATATTGATGATCACCGAAGTGCGAATGCCCGCCACAATCACCGGTGCCGCCAGCGGCAGTTCAACGCGCCACAGGATCTGCCAGCGGCTCATACCCACCCCCTGCGCCACCTCGCGCGTGGCGGCCGGTACCGACTCGATCCCGGTCAGCGTTCCTTGCAGGATCGGCAACAGGCCGTACAGCACCAGAGCAATGATCGCCGGTTGTTCGCTAAAGCCCATCACCGGCACCGCAATCGCCAACACCGCCACCGGCGGAAAGGTCTGGCCGACGGCCACTACCGTTTCTACCAGCGAGCGGAACTCGCGCCCCGCCTCGCGCGTCACGGCGATGCCAGCAGTCACGCCGATCAACACCGCAATAAAACTCGATACTGCCACCAGCAGCAAATGCGCCTCGACCAGTGAGAAAAAGCTGTCCTGCTGATACACCGGCCTGTCCAGCTCGGGGAACCAGGCAGCAAACAGCCAGTGCAGATGGTTCATGCCAAACACCAGCGCCAGCAACAAGGCAAAGGTCCACGGCAGCGGATCGCGCCACACACCTTTCATAACAATGCCTTTTGCGCGATCAAGTCGCTGAAATGCAGCACGCCAAGCGCTTCACCCTGCTCGCCAATCACCGGCAGCCGTTCGCTGCCACGGGCAACAAATACCGACAGCGCGTCGCGCAGGCTCATCGCCGCCTGAATCGGCTCCCCTTCGGCGCTGCCTGGGCGCATCCGTTCGGCAACCGTTCCCAATGCTAATAGCTTGATGCCGCGATCGCTGCGGCCAAAAAAATCTCGTACAAAATCATTGACCGGCTCGGTCAGCAGCGCCAACGGCGTGCCCTGCTGCACCACCCGTCCTTGATCGAGCAACACAATGCGGTTCGCCAACCCCAGCGCCTCGTCAATATCGTGGGTCACCAGCACAATGGTGCGGCCAGATAGCTGATGAATCCGCGCGATTTCATTTTGCAAAGTCAGCCGGGTAACCGGATCGAGTGCGCCAAAAGGCTCATCCATCAGCAAGACCTCAGGATCGGCGGCTAACGCACGCGCCACGCCAACCCGCTGCTGCTGCCCGCCAGAAAGCTGATGCGGATAACGGCGACGAAAACGTTCCGGCTCTAGACTCAGCAGTTCCATCAGTTCAGTGACCCGATCGCGGATGCGCGCCCGTGGCCACTTCAAGAGCTGCGGCACGGTGGCGATATTCTCTTCCACCGTCCAGTGCGGGAACAGGCCGATCGACTGAATGGCATAGCCCATGCGGCGGCGCAGATCCTGCGGTTTGAATTTATGGATCTCTTCACCGGCGAAATAGATTTTGCCTTCATCATGCTCAATCAGCCGATTGATCATCTTTAACGTGGTGGACTTACCGGAGCCGGAGGTGCCGATCAGCACGGTAAACTCCCCCTTGGCAATATTCAGCGACAAGTCATCAACCGCCGGTTTACCCTGAAAAATCTTGCTTACCCGATCAAAGCGAATCATCAGCGTGTCACTTCCAGCAATGAAATTATGAATTTGAACAGCGAGTCCAGAATCACCGCCATGGCGATCACCGGCAGTACCCCGAGCAGCACCAGATCCAGCGCGCTGCTGAGCAACCCTTGGAACACGATGGCACCAAAACCACCGGCACCGATCAGTGCGGCCACCACCGCCATGCCCACGGTTTGTACCGCCAGAATACGCACGCCGGTGAGGAACAGCGGCAGCGCCAAGGGGAGCTGCACGCAGAAAAAAATCTGCCCACGCGTCATCCCCATCCCCCTGGCCGATTCGATCACGCTGGCGGGAACGCTTTGCAAACCCGCCACCACGCTGCGCACCAGCGGCAACAGGGCATACAGCACCAGTGCGACAATCGCCGGGGCCAGGCCGATACCGCTGATCCCCAGCCACGGCAGCGCCGCCGCCAACCCGGCCAACGGGGCGATCAGCAGGCCGAACAGCGCAATGGAAGGCACGGTCTGAATGATATTCAGCGTAGAGAAAATCGGCGTTTGCCAGCGTTCGGAGCGAAAGCACAACACGCCCAGCGGCACGCCGATCAGCAATGCCGGCACCATGGTGGCCAGCAAAATGGTCAGATGCTGCAACAGTGCCGCGTCAAACACCTCCTGCCGGTTGTGGTACTCCTTAAGCAACGAAAGCTGATCCAACTGGCCGCTGAACAGCAGCAATAGCGCAGGCAGCATCACCAACAGATTGCCCAACATGCGCCACAGGTGCGAAGGGGTAATTCGCGTCATGGCATCGGCGGCAATCAACCCGCAGAGCGCCGCCATCAGCCAGTAGCCACTGCCCCACGACGTGCGCGCCAGCGGCGAGCCCTGTTGTGCCAGCTGTTGTGCCGCATGACCACTCAGCCAAAAGATCAGCGCCAGCAATACGCTGGCCGTTAACGCCGTCAGCAACGCAGAGCGCCGCACGGGGGCCAACAGGCTGAGAGCGGCCAGTACCAATAGCGGTAACAACAGCCACAGCGCTGGGCCGTGTAACAGCGATATCAGGGAAAGACTCTTGCCAGACAGCAGGCGATTGGGGGCATAACTGAGAAACGGCAGGCCAAAGGCCGCCAGCAGCAGCATGATAAATAAGGTCAGTAGTACGCGGTTTTTTAAAGCAATAATCAAAGCGACTCCCCGCTCCATTACCCGTAGGGCCGCTTTAGCGGCCCAGTTCCTGAAAGATAAGGCTACTTAATCAGCCCTTGCTCTTTAAGGTAGTTTACCGCTACCTGTTTGGCATCCTGCCCTTCCACGGCGATCTGCGCGTTCAGTTTTTGCAGCGTTGGGCCATCCAGCGTAGCGAAAACCGGCTTCAACAGCTCGGCAATATTGGCATGCTCTTTCAACGTGGCTTCGCGAATAATCGGTGCCGGTGCGTAGATGGGTTGCACACCCTTTGGATCTTGCAGGGTTTGCAGCCCCAAAGCCGCCACCGGGCCGTCGGTGCCATACGCCATCGCCGCATTCACCCCCGAAGTCTGCTCTGCCGCCGCCTTGATGGTCACCGCCGTATCGCCACCGGCCAGCGACAGCAACTGATCCTGATTGAGCTTAAAGCCATAGGCGCTCTGGAAAGCCGGTAAAGCATCCGGGCGTTCAATAAACTCTGCCGACGCGGCCAGTTTGAATTTACCGCCAGCGTTGATCCACTGGCTGAGATCCGCCAGGGTTTTCAAATGATGCGCCTCCGCCACGTCCTGACGGACAGCAATGGTCCAGGTATTGTTCGCCGGTGCGGCATCCAGCCAGACGATATGATTTTTGTCGTAATCAAGCTTCTTCACCTTCTCAAACCCGGCGTTGGCCTCTTTCCACGCCGGATCTTTTTCGTCTGAGAAGAAGAAAGCCCCATTACCGGTATATTCCGGATAAATATCAATTTCGCCGGCGGCGATCGCCCCGCGCAGCACCTTAGTAGTGCCCAGTTGCAGTTTATTGGTGGTTTTGATGCCGTTAGCTTCCAGCACCTGCACGATGATGTTGCCGAGCAACGATCCTTCGGTATCGATCTTGGAGCCAACGCGCACCGTATCCGCCGCCTGCGCGGCACCCGCCGTCAGCATGGTCAGCGCCAAAGCCAGAAAACGTCCACGTAATGAGCTAATCGCCATGCCTGTTCCTCTTCAATTAGACTTTCCGGCTATTTCGCCGGATCGGTTGGAAAATCCTGAGCAGTACCGGCCCAGCGCGCAAGCGACAGGGTTGGCCAGCCGTTCTGCACACCCTCTGCCAAACCCACTGTAGCAAACGGATGCACCTCAACGGCAATCGGTGTAAAAGCATATTCAGCCAACCAGACGCCGTATCCCGCTACCACAAACCCCTGGCTGCGCTGGCGGTAAGCCTCTTGCTCCGCCAGATACACTTTGCGCAATCCGTACCACGGCAAGCCGGGTAAATCATGGTGCACTAAATGATAGTTCAGATTGAGGAACAGCAAGCGCCATGGCCAAGATGCTTCATTAATAACAGAACGTGCCTGCGGAGCGTCTACGGCGCGATGTTCAAAAAACGATCTGACCTTCGTCAGGCCCAGCGCCGGATAACTCACCACCAGCAGATAAAAACCAGCAGAAAGGCCGTGCGCTTGCAGCCAGAACAACATCGGTACCAGCAGCGCACCATGCACCAACCACATCGCTAATGTACGCACATTCCCCGCCAGAATGGCTCTCAGCGCGCTGATCAACGTAGATGCAATATCCAGCGCCGGGCCAAGCACCATCCGCCCAATCAGGGTATTACGTACCTTGGTCAATAGCGGCAACAATATGGGCCAGCGCTGCCACTGTGCCTGGCTGAAGTAGTAACTTTCCGGATCGTCTTCCGGCAGCGTTAAATGTTGATCGCGATGATGTTTTAGATGGGAATCGCGATACAGTCCGTAAGGGTACCACACCGCCAGCGGCAGCAGGCCAAGCAGATGATTCAGCCGCGGCCAGCGCGTCGGATGGCCGTGGATCAGCTCATGCTGTAACGACATATAGCCAGTGGTGGCGACGATCAGCAGCGGCGTACCCAACCAAGGACCCAGCAGTGGCCAGTAATGCACCACGCCAAACCAACTGCCATATACCAGCGATATGATGCCCCAGGTCGGCAATTCCAGCCGCCAGGACCATTGCCGGGCAAGCTGTTGGATCCAGGCGCGCTGTGCATCGTGCAGATAAACACTGTGTGAGTGATTTGAAGACATTTTCCGGCTCGCAGTGAGAGATTTCCCCCACTATCTGCGAACCGGTGCGACGAGCAAAATAACCAAAGTGGCAAAGCAAAGTTAAAATTTAGCAAATTGCGCCCATTATCTGTCTGCCTTACAGGCCCGAATAAATGGAGCCAACCTCGACATAAGCCTGCAAACGCTCTCGCCACCAGGCTGCCGCCAAGCCGGTCGCGCTTTCGCGCCAGCCAAAATACGCGGTATCACTGTAGCGTTCTGCCTCAACATTTTTCGCTACCAGCTGGCCCGTTTTCAGGTAAGGCTCCGCCAGATAACGCGGCAGATAACCACAGCCCAACCCGGCCAGTTGCGCCTGCAACTTGGCTTCAAAGCTGAATACCGTCAGTTGATCCTGCTCATCAAGCACATGCAGATTTTGCGGCGTATTAACACGCGAAGTGTCATGTACCACTACCGCGCGATGCTGGCGGATAGTCGTTTTTAATAACGGTTCCGGCATCGTCGCCAGCGGATGGTTCGGGGCGACGACGAAAATATATTCCAAACGCCCCAGCGGGCTGAAAGAGAAACCCGCGCGGGAAGGCGGCTCACAGATCGCACCAATAATGATATCGGCACAGCCATAAACCAGCGCTTCCCAGGAACCGGCCAGCACCTCGTGGCTGAAACGCAGCCGGGTGTGATGATGACGGTAAAACTCGTCAATCAGCGGCAATAAGCGCTCGAAGGGAAACGACGCATCCACGGCCAGGGTGAGATCGCTCTCCCAACCGCTTTCCACATAGCGCGCCTGTTGCTCCAGATCTTGCGCGGCGCGCAGCAATATCCGCCCTTTCTCCAGCATCAGCTTGCCGGTATCGGTGAATTTTGCCCGGTGCCCAGAGCGATCGAGCAACGTGATATCCAGATCGCTCTCCAGTTTCTGCACCATATAGCTCAGGGCAGACGGCGTTTTAAACAGCGCTGCCGCCGCTGCGGCAAATGAACCGTGACGCTCCAAAGCGTCCAAGATCAGCAATGCGTCCAGGTTTATTCTCACTTCGTTCCCCTGTGTATAAAAAAACTCAACAAGAAGACAAAAATTCTACGCTATCTTTGAAAACGGCATCTCCCTACCATTCATTTCACTGATACAGCATATCTGTCTTATTCACATAAATCCGATTTGGAAGGTAAATTATGTCTAAGTTTCAATTGCTTGATCCGAAAAATTCCGCACTGATTTTTATCGATCACCAACCACAGATGGCTTTTGGCGTTGCCAATATTGATCGCCAGCAACTGAAAAACAACGTGGTTGCCCTGGCAAAAGCAGGCAAGATTTTTAATGTGCCCACGATTTTCACCTCGGTCGAAAGCGAAAGCTTCAGCGGCTATATCTGGCCGGAACTGCTGGCGATTCACCCTGAAATCACGCCGATTGAGCGCTCCTCAATGAACTCCTGGGAAGATGCCGCGTTCGTGAAAGCGGTAGAAGCCACCGGCCGCAAAAAACTGGTGATCTCTGCCCTGTGGACCGAAGTCTGCCTGACCTTCCCAGCCTTAATGGCGCTGGAAGCCGGTTATGAAGTTTATGTGGTCACCGACACGTCTGGCGGCACTTCCGTCGATGCTCATGAACGTGCCATCGATCGCATGGTACAGGCTGGCGCGATCCCGGTGACCTGGCAACAAGTGCTGCTTGAGTATCAACGCGACTGGGCACGCAAAGAAACCTACGACGCCGTGATGGACTTGGTGCGCGAACACAGCGGCGCCTACGGCATGGGCGTTGACTATGCCTATACTCTGGTACATCACGCTCCGGCGCGCAGTGTGAAATAAACCTTGCCCGGCCCAAGCGGCCGGGATTTTTCAGGAGCCAGTTCCATGCCTCATCAGCAACACGTTACGCTGGTTATTACCCATCATCTGGCATTGGGTCAGGAGCAGGCCTATGAAGCCTGGCTAAAGCGCATTATGCCTGATGCGGCCACCTTTGACGGCCACCTGGGGGTAAACGTCATCCGCCCTTCCGGCAGCGAGCAGGCTTATACAATACTGGTGCGTTTCGATAATCTGGACAACTTATACCGCTGGATCCATTCCCCGCAGCGCTTGCAGTACATCGAGCAGGTCACGCCGTTGCTGCTGGGCAGCGATCATATTGAAATCCGCCCTGGTGCCGAGTTCTGGTTCACCCCTCCCAGTGCCAACGTGCGCCCACCTGCCAAGTGGAAACAGTTTTTAATCACCCTGCTGGTGATTTTCCCTTCAACCAATCTGGTGCCCTGGTTTTGGAACCAACTCTTACCCGGGTTAAGCGGCTCCCTGGCTGGGCATTTACTGAACGATGCCAGCGTGGTTGCCCTAGTGGTATTCCTGTGGATGCCGCTCGTCACGCGCCAGTTTCATCAATGGCTCACCCGCCATTAAAGGAAAACGTTATGAATCACGCAGCATCATTGATCATCATCAACGGTAAATTTCATACCGTTGATCGCGAGAACCCCACTGCTCAGGCCGTGGCGATCAAAGACGGTAAATTTGTTGCCGTCAGCAGCGCAAGCGACGTTATGCAACATGCCGGGCCAGAAACCCAGGTAATCGACTTGCACGGCCACACGGCGGTGCCAGGCCTGAACGACTCTCACCTGCACCTGATCCGCGGTGGGTTGAATTACAACCTGGAATTACGTTGGGAGGGGGTTCCCTCACTGGCCGACGCCCTGCAGATGCTGAAAGAGCAGGCGTTGCGCACGCCAAGCCCGCAGTGGGTCAGAGTGGTCGGCGGCTGGAGCGAGTTCCAGTTTGCCGAACGCCGTATGCCGACGCTGGATGAAATTAACGCCGCCGCCCCGGACACCCCGGTATTTGTTCTGCATTTGTACGATCGCGCCCTGCTGAATCGCGCAGCGCTGAAAGTGGTGGGCTATACCAAAGACACGCCAAACCCGCCTGGGGGAGAGATTCAACGTGACAGCAACGGTAACCCAACCGGCATGCTGATCGCCAAACCCAACGCCATGCTGCTCTACGCCACCTTAGCCAAAGGGCCAAGCTTGCCGCTGGAGCAACAGGTCAATTCAACCCGCCAGTTTATGCGCGAACTGAACCGCCTGGGGCTGACCAGTGCGATCGACGCAGGTGGCGGTTTCCAGAACTATCCCGAAGATTATCAGGTGATTGCGGAATTGCACCAGAAACAGCAACTGACTATTCGTATCGCCTACAACCTGTTTACCCAACGGCCCAAGCACGAACTGGAGGACTTTCAGCTCTGGACCGATATGCTCAAACCCGGCCAAGGTACGGATTTCTACCGCCATAACGGCGCGGGTGAAATGCTGGTATTTTCCGCCGCTGATTTCGAAGATTTCCTGCAACCACGGCCAGATTTACCCCAGGGT
This sequence comes from Serratia sp. HNCC26DJ206, assembly GCF_057180605.1. NCBI lineage: Bacteria > Pseudomonadati > Pseudomonadota > Gammaproteobacteria > Enterobacterales > Yersiniaceae > Serratia > Serratia sp. HNCC26DJ206. The sequence continues at coordinate 43,526 of NZ_JBXUGP010000017.1, read as the reverse complement.
ACGGAAGAGGAGTTGGAGCGTGTAGTACGCCATTTGGTAGAGCACCGTTGGCCATTCCGCCTGCACGCCACTTACGACGAATCCATCAGCCGTATGCTGAACGTGTTTGAGAAAGTTAACCGCGAGATACCGTTTGCCGGTTTGCATTGGATCTTTGACCATGCAGAAACCATATCTGAGCCTAATATCGAGCGGGTGAAAGCCCTCGGCGGCGGCATTGCCGTGCAGCACCGTATGGCGTTTCAGGGTGAATACTTTGCCGAGCGCTACGGCGCTGAAGCCACCAAGCAGACTCCGCCGGTGGCCAAAATGCTGGCGGCAGAGCTGCCGGTAGGATTAGGCACCGATGCCACCCGCGTCGCCAGCTACAACCCGTGGACCGCCTTGTACTGGCTGGTTTCTGGCCGCACGGTTGGCGGCATGGCAATGTATGACGACAGCGCACGCTTGGATCGTGAAACCGCGCTAATGCTGTGGACACAGGGTAGCGCATGGTTCTCTACCGAGCAGGGTAAGAAAGGCCAGATCAAAGTGGGCCAACTGGCCGATATGGCGGTGCTGTCACAAGATTACTTCAGCGTACCGGAAGAGCAGATCAAAGGGATTGAGTCGGTGATGACGGTGGTAGACGGTAAAATTGTCTATGCTGCTGGCAGCTTCTCCCCGTTTTCGCCACCGCCGTTACCGGTGCTGCCGGAGTGGTCACCGGTGGTCAACGTACCGGGGCATTATCGCTCGGCACCGCCAGCGGCCACCAACCGAGTGGGTATCTTGAGCCAGGCACACCAATGCTGCGGCCCTTGCGGTGTTCATGCCCATCAGCATGATATCGCCCGCCGTTCCAGCATTCCCGTGTCTGATGAGAATGCCTTCTGGGGCGCATTTGGCTGTTCCTGTTTTGCGTTTTGATGGTGTACGGGCTCAGCACGCTGGGCCCGTAGGCATCAGCCGTGATTAATCTCCAGCCAGCGGCGCTGTTCGGCAGAAGCGGCGATCGCATCCAGCACGCAAGAGACTTTCCAACCCTCGGCAAAGTCTGGCCACATTTTCTCCCCGGCAGCGATACCGTTAATCAGATCGCGGATCTCGACCGTTTTCTGATCGTTAAAGCCGATACCGTGCCCGGCACTGATGCAGAATGCGGCGTAATCCGGGTGCTGCGGCCCCACCAGAATGGTTTTGAACCCTTGGCGTTCCGCTGGCTCATCGTGCCGGTACAGTTTCAGCTCCGCCATCCGTTCCTGGGTAAAACTCAGCGTGCCTTGGGTGCCGGTGACCACATAGCTCAGGCCCATTTTACGCCCGCAGGCAATGCGCGAAGTCTCGATGGTGCCCATCGCACCGTTGGCGAAGCGCACCAGCGCACTGGCCTGATCTTCGTTCTCCACCTCACACAGCACCGCCGGGTTCTTAGGATCGGGCCGCTGTTTGATGAAGGTGTGCAGATCGCCAGAAACCGCCACAATCTCCCCCACCAGGTAATGCGCCATATTGACGATATGCGCCGCCAGATCGCCCAATGCACCCAACCCGGCGCTGGCCTTGCGGCAGTGCCAGTCGATCGGCGTACGTGGATCGGCCAAATAGTCCTCATTATGAGTCCCGTAGAAATGCACCACTTCGCCGATCTCGCCGTTGGCGATAATCTGCCGCGCCAACTGGCTGGTCGGGTTTTTCATATAGTTGAAACCAACCAGGGTTTTTACCCCTTTGGCCCGTGCTGCCTGCTCCATTTCGGCGGCATCTTGCGCATTTAACGCCAGCGGCTTTTCGCAGTACACATGTTTGCCGTGGCCAATAGCGGCCAGCGCCATCTCTTTATGCAGGAAGTTCGGCGCACAGATATCCACCACGTCAATAGCCGGATCGGCCACCAGCTCGCGCCAGTCGGCGGTTGAACGCGAAAAGCCAAACTCCGCTGCCCGTTGTGCAGCCAGTTCGGGTGTGACCTCAGCCAACATCTCCAGCACCAGTTCCCCTTTCAACGGGAACACCGTGTTTACCTGTGCATAGGCAATAGCATGGCACCGGCCAATATAGCCAGTGCCAATCAATCCAACGCGCACCTGTTTCATCACTTTCTCCTCGGCCACTCTTCGCTGACGCCACATTAATGGAATTAATTTTCTTATATTTATATATATGAAATTTAAATTTCAATAACAAGCCCACAGCAAAGTTAACCTCATATCCGTGATAGCGTTCATACAACTTGACAGGCTGCGATGTAACGGCGAACTCAATCTTGCAAAGTACATTGTAAAATAAACAGGCACCGACACTAATTGAACATTTATTTCAAATTATGCAATACCGTTGGCTCCATACAATAAAAAACCGGGCCGCTCCTGCAAACGCGCATGATAGTTCGCCAAAGCCGGATAGTCTGGCCGTTGAAATGGCGTCATCCGCCAGCGGTTCAGTGATAACCCCAGCACCACATCCGCCAATGTGAAGGTTGCGCCAGCAACGTAGGCGCGAGTCTGTGCCAACTGCTGTTCAAGGATCCCCATCAGGCGATTCCATTCCTTGCTGGCAGCAGCCAACCGTTGCGCATCCTGATATTGCGGGTCATGGCGTACCAGAGCCATAAACACATAGCGCCAGGCATTGTTAAGATCGGTAGCTTGCCAGTCCATCCACATCTCCACTCGCGCCCTGGCAGCAGGTAAAACCGGTAGCAGATCCTGCCGCCCTGCGCGCCCAGCCAGATAACGGCAGATCGTGTTGGACTCCCACAGCACCAGATCGCCATCCTTTAGCACCGGCACCAGCCCATTGGGGTTGAGTGCCAAAAATGCCGCATCCTGCGTGGAGCGAAAACCACTGCCCCAGTCCTGCCTTTCAAACGGCAGTGCCAGTTCGTGGCAGGTCCACAGCACTTTACGCACGTTAATCGATGTCGCTTTACCGAGAATTTGCAGCATATTTCCCTCTCATTTACGCCAAAAAGGTTTACGCCCTTCATGCCGCGCCTGCGCCCGGCTTAGGCCAATATCAGCCAACTGCTCATCGCTCAAGAGCAGCAGCGCTCGGCGTGTCTGGTGACGTTGCAGACAAGATTGTAACCAGCGCCATAACGCCTTGCGTTGAGCGGGTTGGCATTCGACAGATATTGTCATCATTATGATCTCCCTATGTTTATCACCTGGGTTGATGATGCAATGCCAGCCGAGAAGAATACAGATTCAACAAAGTGGTATTTTTTCCATACAAAGGCTGTTTTCAGGCCGCTGAATGGTCTAGTTTAAAACCATCTGTACCGGTTTTTTGCTGGTTAACGTAACTCTGGATATCTGTATGACACGCTACGCCACCCTGGCCGCCATTCTCAGACAACGCATCGAACAAGGGCTGTATGCCGCAGGCGAGCGCTTGCCTTCGGTACGCACGCTCAGTCTGGAGCACGGCGTCAGTATCAGCACCGTGCAGCAGGCTTATCGCCTGCTCGAAGAGCACCAGTTGGTTGAGCCACGGGCAAAATCAGGCTACTTCGTACGCAGGCCGCATCTGATCGCAGAACTGCCTGCGGTGAGCCGCCCGGCGCAGCGGCCGGTGGATATCTCGCAATGGGAGCAAGTGCTGGAGCTGATCCGTAACGAGCCGCGCAACGATCTGGTGCAACTGGGGCGCGGGATGCCAGACGTCAGCGAACCCACGCTCAAGCCACTGCTTAAGGCGCTGAGCAACACCGCCCGCCACGGCGACTTGCGCAGTTTGTATTACGACAACATTCAAGGTGTAGCCAGCCTGCGCGAGCAGATCGCCCGCCTACTGCTGGATTCCGGCTGCCAGCTTGATGCCGAACAACTGATGATCACCACCGGCTGCCAGGAAGCGATTTCCGCCGGGTTGCGCGCGATTTGCCAGGCCGGGGATATCGTCGCGGTCGACTCCCCCTGTTATCACGGCACCATGCAAACGTTGAAAGGGTTGGGTATGAAAGCGCTGGAGATCCCAACCGATCCCCTGACCGGCATCAGCCTGGAAGCCTTGGAGATGGCCTTGGAACAATGGCCGGTGAAAGTGATCCTACTGACCCCGAACTGCAACAACCCGCTGGGTTACATCATGCCGGATACCCGTAAAAGGTGCCTCTTGAGGCTGGCACAGTGTTACGACGTGGCGATTATCGAAGATGATGTGTATGGCGATATTGCCTACAGCTACCCTCGGCCGCGCACCATCAAATCTTTCGACGATGACGGGCGGGTGCTGCTGTGCAGTTCGTTTTCCAAAACGCTGGCCCCCGGTTTGCGCATTGGCTGGATCGCCCCTGGCCGCTATCTTGAACGCGTGCTGCACATGAAATATATCGGCACCGGCGCAACGGCCACTCAGCCGCAGTTGGCGATTGCCGAATTCATCCGCCACGGCCACTACATACAGCACCTGCGCCGCATGCGTATCCGCTATCAGCAAAACCGCGATCTGATGACCTGCTGGATCACCCAATACTTCCCCGCCGGTACCCGCGTCAGCCAACCGCGTGGCGGGTTTATGCTGTGGATCGAACTGCATGAAGAGTTTGATACCCTGCGTCTGAACCGCTACCTGGAAGATAAAGGGGTACAAATTGCCGTCGGCAGTATTTTTTCCGCCGCAGGCAAATACCGTAACTGCCTGCGCATCAACTACGCACAAAAACTGACCGCCGACGTTGAACGCGCAGTACAGCAGATTGGTATAGCCATTGCGCAGATTATGCTGATCCAGTCCGAGTCCGTAAAACAAGTGGACTTCAGCGCGCCAGAGTGAAAAATTATCACCATTTTCTTACCGGGAGATCGGTATGCAACCCAAGATCTTAGTCAGTGCCTGCCTGGCCGGTTTCAAGGTGCGTTATAACGCATCCCATAAAACGGTAGTCAATTCCACGCTGGAACGCTGGCAGCAGGAGGGGCGATTGGTGGTTTGCTGCCCCGAGCTGGCGGCAGGATTTTCCACACCGCGCCCACCAGCTGAAATTGCTGCCGCAGCTAACGGTGCTGAGGTGATTGCCGGTAAGGCCAGGGTGATCGACGCTGGCGGTAACGATGTGACCGAAGCCTATCTGCTTGGAGCGCATCTGGCGCTGGATACCGCACGCCTGCACAATTGCCGCTTCGCCCTGCTTAGCGATCGCAGCCCTTCCTGCGGCAGCCAGACGATTTATGACGGTTCATTCGGCGGCCAGACACAGCCCGGCAGCGGTGTTACCGCAGAATTGTTGCGCCAGAACGGCATTGAGGTTTTTTCTGAACATCAGGTTGAAAGGTTGATCGCCCGCGTAGAGGCCGCTGAACAGGCCTAGCGTTGTGCCAGATAGTCCGCCAGCCGCTGGCGCAGATGGGCAATTCCCTGTGGGTGCTGCACAAATTCAGCCACGGGCATCATTTGCCAGCGCTGCCCCTCGTCACCGAAACGGATAGCAGCAATCTGCGTTAGCGTGATTTCACCAATCATAAACCAGGTGGGTGAGTAGCCAGGGTGGATCCCGGCGTAACGTTGTTGCCACAGAATCTGGCGCGCCGGAAGCCGAATGCCGAACTCTTCCAGGGTTTCGCGCTGTACGCACTGCTGCGGTGTTTCGCCCCCTTCGCGCCCGCCACCGGGCAGATCCCAGCAGCCGGGCCACGGAATACCAGGCTTTTCGTCACGCTGGTAGACCAACACATTATCGCCGCACAGCAGTGCGATTTTCGCGCCGCCAAAGTCGTGGTCAATCATCCGCAATTACTCTCAAATTTCTATCCATCAGCATCATATCCTCTTCATCTTGCACATGTCGCCTTGGCGCTGGTGTATAGTAAAAACCCAATTTGATAACAGGCGGATAACAGCAATGAATTCTCCATTTTTGGTGACTGCGCAGTGGCTTGAACAACATATTAACGATGAAAATCTGGTGGTGGTCGACGTCCGTATGTCTCCGGTCGGCCTGGTGCCCAAAAAGGATATGCTGGCCGAATTTGAACGCGGCCACATTCCTGGCGCGGTCTATTTCGATATCGATAACGTGGCCGATAAAAATACTTCGCTACCCCATATGCTGCCAACGGCGGAAGAATTCAGCGCCGTAGCCGGTGAACTGGGCATCAGTGAACAACATACCCTGGTTTTCTATGATGAAGGCAACCAGTTCTCCGCACCGCGCGGCTGGTGGACATTCCGCAACTTTGGCGTGCAAAACGTCTACGTATTGGACCAAGGCTTAAACGGCTGGATTGCCCGTGGCAATGCGCTGGAAACCGGCGTGGCCGCTCCACAACCTGCCACCTTCAACGCCCGCTTTAACGCCGATGCAGTGGTCAATATGCAGCAGGTTGAACAAGCCATGCATGATAAGGTGCAGATCCTCGACGCCCGCGCGGCACCACGCTTTCATGCCCAAGCCCCGGAGCCCCGCCCCGGTTTGCACCGTGGGCACATTCCCGGCAGCATCAATATTCCGTATGGCGATCTGCTGGAAGATGGACGCTTCAAATCACTGGCGGCGCTTAAAAAAACCTTCCTCGAGAAAGGCGTGGATATCACCGCGCCGATCATCGTCAGTTGCGGTTCTGGCGTTACCGCCGCCGTGCTGGCATTGGGTTTACAGTCGCTGGATGCCCATCAGGTGAAATTGTATGACGGTGCCTGGAGCGAATGGGGTTTGCTGAGCGGCAACCAACCCATCGCCCAAGACTAGGTGATGCTTAGCTTACTCGCGTAATCGCTCAATAATAATCTGCGCCAATTGCCGGATGGCATCATCCGGCTGTTCCTCGGCCCGATGTAGTTTCACGCCAATCTGCTGTAGCGCGGGCAGTGCTTCAGGTGCCAATCGGGCCAACCCCGGTGGCAACCCGGCATCGGTACGCACCGTGACGCCCAATCCGGCACTGACTGCCGCCCAGATGCCGTTAAGGCTGCGGCTGGTAAAGGCAATACGCCACGGGATCCCGGCGCGATCCAACGCGGCGGTCGCCGCGCTGCGCATCAGGCAAGGCGCATCGAACACCACCAGCGGCAACGCTTCGCCGCTAGCACGCCACTGGGCCAAATCAAAGCTTGGCGCGGCGATCCACTGCATCAGGCGCTGCCCCAAATCCTGCTGAAACGGCGTACTGCTCCCGCCGTCCCAGGCCAGCGACAGATCCAACTGCCCTTTCAGCACCCAGTCGATCAGCTCCGCATTGCGAGCAATGCGCGCTTCAATACGCACCTTCGGATGCGCACGGGCAAAACTGCCCAGCACCTGCGGCAGAAAGGTTTCACCAAAATCCTCTTGCAAGCCCAAACGCACCCGGCCCTGCAAATCCAGCCCGCGCACCGCTGCCGCCGCTTCGTCATTCAGCTCCAGCAAGCGACGAGCGTAGCTCAGCAGCGTTTCGCCCGCTTCGGTCATCACCATGCCGCGCCCGGATTTACGCAAGATAGGCACACCCACCTGCTGTTCCAGCTTTTTCAAATGCGCACTGACCGCCGAGGTCGAGCGCCCTAGGCGCTCCGCCGCTTTAGCAAAGCTGCCCAGTTCAATGCCGGCCACGTAACTGCGCAAGTCGTCGAGATCGAAGGTTATTCGCCCCATGCTAACCATCCTGATTTTTCGAACCGTTTATCTTAATAATACCGATTTTATCGATAAAGATGCCGTGCCACTCTGTGACAGTCAATTGTTTTCAGGAGCACCGCCATGATCGCCATGCAATACACTTTCCCCCTGCCCGCCGACTACGATATGGGTATTATCCGCCAGCGCATCGCTGACTTTGGCCATTTGATGGACCACCATCCGCAGTTAATCATGAAAGCCTACCTTTATGCGCTGAAAGGCGAGCACGGCAACGATAATCGCTATGCGCCGTTTTATCTGTGGAACAGCAGCGACGGGATGAGTGATTTCCTCACCGGTAACGGGTTCCGGGGAGTCAGCCAGGCGTTTGGTTGGCCACAGGTGAGCCATTGGCTGCCCTGGGTGGTAAAGATGGTGCCAGAAAACCTCGCCGAAGCCCGTTACGCCACGCTGGAATGCCAGCCAATTGCTGCTTATAACGATCTCACCCTGTTACGCTCGCAGCAGCAGGCTAATCCATTGGCTTTAGCCAGCATCGTGGCGTTCGATCCGGCACACTGGCAGTTGGTCAGTTTCCATCTGTGGCAGCAACTGCCACAGCAGCGTAATGCACAGACGCAGTGCTACACGGTGGGGCATATCTCTGCGCCGCTGGATACCGCAGCGCTGAAACCGAGGGTATAATTGCCCCTCTTTCCCTTAGTATGGATACGCTTATGTTCACCGTCCGTCAGGCACAACTCGCTGATTTAACTATCGTGCGAGACGTTGGGATCGCCAGTTATATCGCCCATTTCGGTGCGCTTTGGCACAGCCAGAGCGAAATGGCGGATTTTCTCGCTAACGATTTTTCTGTCGCCGCATTGACCAAGAGTTTGCAGAGCAACCTAGTTTGCTGGTTGCTGGCTTATGAAGATGAAACTCCGGTGGGCTTCGCCCGGCTGAATCTCGACAGCCCGCTGGCGGCAACCGCCACCAGCGGCGCTGAACTGCAGAAAATCTATTTCCTGCCGGGATTTGCCGGGCACGGTTATGGCGAGCGTTTATATGCCGAAGTACAACGGCGGGCCATCGAAAGCGGGCAAACCCAGCTCTGGCTGGACGTATTGAAAACCAACGTTGCCGCTCAGCGCTTTTATCAGCGGCAAGGGATGGCGATCGTTGGTGAGAACCGTTTTACCACTGCCAGCCAATCGGTTGAACTCTGGCATATGGCGAAAACGCTGCCACTTACAGCCACTTCGGATCTTGGGTAAAAGAGATGGTCAGCCAGCGGTGAGGGCCATCTTCGCCGATGGCATCGGCAATTTTGTCGCGGATCTGATCAAACTTGTATATTCCGCTGTCTTCCATGCTCTCGGGGATCACGATGTGGATCTCAATAAACAGCCCGCGCCCCATGCGCGTAGCGTAGTTGGAATAATCCAGGAAGCCATATTCCAACGTCAGCTGCGCCATAATGGATTCGATTTTGCAATCGAGGCTGTCGGGAGCCATCTGCAAGACTTCTTTTACCGCCGCTCTGACCGTTTGTATCGGGATCGGGATCAGCACCAGGGTCAACACCGCCAGTGCAAAGGGGTCGGTATACACATTCAGGTACTCGTAGCGGGTGCCTTCCATTAGCCAGGTGAGAATAAATGCCACCAATAGCGCAGAACTGATGCACGCCGACATCAGCCAGCTTTTGGTATCCAGCGCAATCAGTTCTGACTGCACCTTTTTATTCAGCCGACGCTGCTTAAAATAGAGCATGAAACAGAAAATACTGACGGTGACGGCATACACCATCGCCCAACCCAGCTCCAATTCGCGTCCACCGTCGGCAATCCCTTTGATGGCGTTCACGAAGGCGTACAGGCACAGCAGGGTCAGCAAACTGCCGTTAAACGCCAGTACCAGCGGCTCGACATGCCAGAATCCATACTGAAAACGGCGGCTGTAGGGTTGCCCGAGCAGGCGCGATACCAGCAGTGATAATGAACACATCCCGGCATCCAGTGCAGAAAACATGCCGTCAAAAACAATCGACATGGAACCGCAGACAATGCCAAACACAATCCCAGCACTGGCAATAAATAGCGTGCAGTAGATTGAGCGTTTGAGTATTTTTTGTTCTATTTCAGTACTGTGTAGTTTTTGCTGAATATCCACTGGCGCAGTTGTCATATTATTATCTTAATTCCACAGTCATCATGCGATGTCCTACCTATTGCGCAACTAATCAAGCATAGGATTGAACCGGTATCATATGGAGTATGATCCACAAAGCCTTTACGCGCAAAAGACCAGGCAAGCGATGAACGGGCACAAAAAAAGCGCCCTCAATGAAGGCGCCTGATTCAGCAATGCGGAAAATTATGCGCCGCGGATGCGCTGGGTCAACCCTTTCAGGAAGTAACGCAGCATTTGATCGCCGCACGGGCGATAATTTTTGGAGCCTTGTTTGCGGAACAGTGCGCTCAGCTCCGGCTTGGAAATACGGAACTCCACCGCGGTGAAAATCTGGTGCAGGTCGACATCTTTCAGTTCAAACGCCACGCGCAATTTTTTCAGCACCAGATTGTTGGTGATCGGCAGTTCCACCTCAGGGGCGGGAAATTTGTCGTCCTTACCGCGCTTGAAGAACACCAGGCCATTGAGGAAATGGGCCATCACTTCGTCTGGGCATTGCTCAAAACCCGGTTCACCTTCTTTGATCAGGTAGGCCGACATGGCTGCAACACTGACGTCAAAACCGTCCAGCTTGACGATCTCAATCATCTTCGCATCGTTAATACTCAGCATGTAGCGCACGCTGCGCAGCACATCATTATTGATCATGGAATTGCCTTTAGCTTATCAACCGGGGAGGTGTAGATGTTGCCACACCTTGCATGTGCGGCAGTATAGGGATCCGGCAGGGGTTTCTCAATCGGATTTCCACCGGCCAATATCGGCTGGCCGATGAGAATTAATGTTTTTAAACCCACTCGGTCAGCGAACATGAGAGGGCGGCTTGCCGAGATCCCCCCCTGAAAGCCATAGGGTTGTTTGTAAAATAGCTTGAGTGAACACTCGTTTTTAAGCTTTTCCTCTTGACTGATCATAATCATTAATTCGTGCAGGCCCGTTTTCTGACTGAACTTAAAATAATCACTGGAGGTTTATCATTAATATCAATTAACCTGATACGCCCAAGGCTTGGTTTCATTTTTTTTGAAACAAAGCCATATTCAAAGCGAAATTAAACCTGTTCCATTCATTATTAGTCAACTATTTTCACCCTATTTACCCACCTATTTTTATTGGCTAAGAAACTTAAAAAGAAATTGGTGAAATTCATACCCATTCTTCATCGCTGACTATAATCAATTTTGGCATCGTTATCGGTAATGCAGTAATGAACAAGCATCGGTAGGCATGCCTAATAATTAGCCTGATCATATATCTTTTATTTAAATAAGGATGATTTACTAATGAATGATACTTTTGCTGGAACAAAAGAATATAACCTGACTGGCTTTGCTTATGGTAATACAGGTGGAGGAGTGATCCCAGAAACAGATCCTGCCTATATAAAAGTGTATAGCGCCCTGGATTTTGCTACGGCCATTAGAGGGCAGAACAGATATAAAGTTATCGAAATCATGAATGACCTGGATCTGGGTTGGAACGAGATCCCAGCAGAAGTGAAAGAAGTTGCTGGCAGCAAGATGGTATCACACAAAGCGCCATTGACCCATCCCGTTCTGATCCGCACTGGGGTGACTAAAATCTATATTGATGATTTTAAAAATGGCCTTACTATTTTCTCAGTCAACGGTGCCACGATAAAACATGCGGCCTTAGATATTAGACGCAGTAATAATGTGATTGTTCGAAACCTTGAATTTAACGAACTCTGGGAGTGGGATGAGAAAACCAGAGGGGATTACGATGAGCAGGATTGGGACTATATCACCCTCCAGGAAGATAATAAGGTCTGGATAGACCATTGCACATTCCACAAAGCCTACGATGGTATTGTAGACATGAAAGCGGGGACTTCCGGCGTCACAATTTCCTGGTCAATGTTCAAGAGTGACGATGGGGCTGCAAACGGTTGGGTTAGACAACAGCTCAGCGCAATGGAAGCCAACCGCTCTCAATATCCGATGTACGATTTTATTCGTAAGCAAGGTATATCTGAGGTGGATATTGCTGCTGTGGTGCAAGGGCATAAAAAAACCCACCTTGTTGGCGCTAATCCCATGGAAGCCAGCAATGCAGATCTGCAGCTGACATTGCACCACAACTACTACCACAATGCGCAGGATCGTATGCCTCGTTTACGTGCAGGTAATGCACACGCATTCAATATTATGATGGAATGCTCAAGCAACTGGGAGGTGAAGAATCTTATTCCAGCAGAGGCGGCAGCGCTCATTGCAGCCGAAGGTTTTCATTTTGATGTGATCAGCAACGGTTCACTTTCCACTGAAGGTGGTGCCCTTTTGCTTGAACAATCATATATTAATGGTGTTCGCTACCCGTTACGCAATAACCAACAGTCAGGTACTCCTCCCGCTTATACCGGCAAAATCAAAGCGGAGAACATCATGTATATATTGGGTGATCTGCGGTTTAATGGCAGCAGCGATGATCCAGATAGTCCATTGGGCCCAAATCAAGCGCCAATCATTCCATTCGCCTGGAATGGTTTCACCTCTCTGCCATACGAATATCATCCAGAATTGGTTCCTGCGATTATTAACCGGCTGAATAGCCCAACTAATGGCGCGGGTGCAGGTATCCTGATATGGGATCGTCAGGATTGGTTGCACACGAGTTATTAAACCGATCTGAAAAGCTGCTCAGCGGTGATAAAACCGGCTTTGCAGAGAAATGAGGATATAACCAACAGGAAATGACGTTAAACGCCATTTCCTGTTTCAGAAGAAAAACGCTTAATTCTTGTCGAGGCCGTACAGCGCGGTGCGCATCCCGTCTTCCAGAATCACCCGCAGATTGGCGGTCACGGCAGCGGTCAGGCCCGGCACCGCATTGAGGTTTTGCCCCCAATGATTTTCATCAGCCAACACGGTTTCCACCAGCGTGGCCAGCGGGATATCACGATGCTTCACCCCCGTCCACAGCGTGGCATAGCGTTCCAGCCAATGAGCATCATCCTGTAGCGGATAGTTACCCAGTTGCCGTTCACCACGGTAAAACGCGATCAGCGCCGCAAGCGCAAAGGTCAGGCGCTTTGGCAGCACGCCGTTCTTCTGCTGGCCAGCCAGCAATTGCGGCAGGATGCGCGTGCGGAACTTGGTCATCCCGTTCAGCGCAATGGATAACAGTTGGTGCTGAATGAACGGGTTACGGAAACGGTTCTGCACCGCTTCGGCAAACGGCAGCAGCTCTTCCTGCGGCAGATCAAGCACCGGCATGATCTCTTCAGCAATGGTGCGTGCTACAAAGTCACCCACCTGCTTATCACTCATCGCTTCACCCACGGTATTCAGCCCGGCAAGAAACGCCACCGGCACCAGCGCGGTGTGTGCGCCGTTGAGGATCGCCACTTTGCGCTCTTTGTACGGCTTGATGTCATCGACGATATGCACGTTCAAATCAAGCTGATCCAAGTGCAGCTCTTTCGCCAGCCACTGCGGGCCTTGGATCACGAACAGATAGAAATGCTCAGCGGTATCCAGGAAGCGATCCTGATAGCCCAACTGCTGTTGCAATTGCTCTTCTTCACCGCGCGGGTAACCGGTGACGATACGGTCCACCAGGGTAGAACAGAAGGTATTGCACTCATTCAACCAATCGCTGAACGCCTGTGGCAGCTCCCACTGTTGCGCATAGCGCAGCACATACTCTTTTAGCGTTTCGCCGTTATAGTCGATCAACTCGCATGGCAGCAGCACCCAACCTTTATCGGCGGCACCTGCAAAGTGGCTGAAGCGCTCATACAGCAGGCGCGTCAGTTTAGCCGGGAAACTGGCCGCAGGCGCATCCGCCAAGCGGTCTTGCGGCAGGTAAGTGATACCCGCTTCCGTGGTGTTGGAGAACACAAAGCGGATCGCCGGATCACGCGCCAGCGCCAAGTAACCCGCATAATCCTGATAAACGTTCACTTCACGGTTGACGGAGCGAATCAGGCGCGGTTCGCAAACCGCTTCGCCCTGCTCGTTCAGCCCACGAATAATAGTGGTGTACAAGCCGTCTTGGGTATTCAGCGAAGGGGGCTGATCGCTGTCGATCGGGCGAACCACCACCACGCCAGCATTCAGGCCGGTGTGCTCATTCAATAAATCAATTTGCCAGTCGATAAAGGCACGCAAAAAGTTACCTTCACCAAACTGGATAATACGATCGGGATAGTGTGCGCCAGGAAATTCTCTGCGATTCAACTGTTTCATTGTGGCTCCTTGCAACCGGTGATTATTCTCGTCCACTGGGTATTTCTGCCCCGAAGCGGCTCAGTTGGCAGCTGTTATCAATGAAAAACGGCGGGAAGGATTGCCCGATCGCCACTATTTGTGATTCAGCACAAAATAAACCGGTTTAAATAGGGTTTAAATGCGTAAAAAGTCATCCCCCGCCGAGAGCAGCGTGAGCAGAACACAAAATTTAAGACAGAACGTGGTGAATCAGATGATTGATGGCATCCTGCAAGGCCATATCCGTTCACCACTGCCTTCCCAGGCCGCGCTGGCAGAGATGTACAACATCAGCCGTACCACGGTGCGCCACACGCTGACCTATTTCTCTCAGTTGGGCGTACTGGAAAAGGTTAACGATAGCTATGTGATCCTGCGTATGCCCCAGGTTGCCGACGGCTTTGAATGCATAAACTCTTCACTGGACGATCAGGCCAAGGTCTTTGAGAGAGCCTTCTTTCAGATGATTAATCAGAAGCAGTTGCGGGCTGGCGATTCCTTTACCGAACTGCAGCTTGCTCGCACGGTTAACGTCAGCCCGGTGGTGGTCAGGGAGTTCCTGCTGCGCTTTAGCCGTTACAATCTGATCGACAACGTGCGGCGCGGCCAATGGTGCATGAAAAGGCTGGACCGGAGCTATGCCGAGCAGCTCTTTGAACTGCGCCAGATGCTCGAAACCCACGCCCTTTCACGCTTTATCAACCTGCCTGCGCATGACGAACGCTGGTTACAGGCCAAGGAGTTATTGAGCCGCCACCGCCAACTGCGCGATACCATCAGCGACAATTACCGTCTGTTCTCCCTGCTGGATCGGGATTTTCATGGGCTGATCCTGTCAGCCGCCAATAACCTGTTTTTCAATCAGTCGCTGGAAATCATCTCGATGATTTTCCATTTTCACTATCAGTGGGACGAGTCCGATCTTAAACAAAGAAATATCATTGCGATTGAAGAGCATATGGCTATTTTGAGCGCCCTGATCTGTCGCAACGATCAGGATGCGGCCCGCGAGTTACACTGCCATCTCGATACGGCCAAGCAGTCGATGATTAATTCTATTCAACAGCACATCGCCTGAACTCTTGGCGTTTTTTATCGATAAAAAACACAGTAAGTATGATCAACGGGAAACTGGGAGCAATAGCCTTACGCTACTGCTCCATAATGACCCGGCCGGGTATCAGAAACGGATCTCTTCTGCCGCAACCGCGCGGATCGGGATGCCAAAACTTTGAATATTCGACAGCGTCGCGTTGTGATGGGCGCGGATTTGCAACCCGCTGGCGTGCGGTTTGTCGTGGCTGGTGTGCGCATCCGCCGCCAGCACCACCGGATACCCCAGCCCAGCGGCGCGGCGGGTGGTGGTATCGACGCAAAACTCGGTGGAATAGCCGCAGATCACCAGTTGCGTCACGCCGTTGGCAATCAGCAGTTTGCCCAGATGAGTACGCAGGAATGAATCCGGCGTGGTTTTTTCTATGCGATGATCGCTGGCTTGCACCTGCAAATCGGGGTGAATTTGCCACGCGTCGCTGCCATGCAGCAGTTCGTCGTGCGCGGTCTGGTGCTGAATAAAAATTACCGGCACCCCGGCCTGACGGGCACGTTCACTCAATTGGTTAATTCGCCCGATAACCGCATCGGCTTCTGCCGGTGGCGGCACAAACAGCCCTTTCTGCACATCAATAATCAACAGCGCTGATTTCATGACCCTCTCCGTTAGTTTTATGCCCGCCTCATACTATGCCAAATCACGATCGGCCAGAAAGTAAAAAACCACCGGCACTCAGGCGGGTGGTTTATCCGGTGATTTTTGCACTTCAGGCGATCACGCCAGCGGCTGACGTGGGCGGAAAATGTGGTCAACCCCTTGCTCACGCAGCTTGTTCACCAGTTCGAGCCCGCCGTTTGGGGTGGCCTGCGCCCGAGCACGTTCAGTGGTAAACACCGGGCTGGCCCAGAAAATATTCACCGGATCGCCATACTGCGGCGGAAGCACCAAACGCTCATGGTCAGGGTAAAACGAGGACGAAAGCACATAACCTTCATAGCCCAGCGGAGCCACTTCAGACACCAGCGTATGCCCTTCGCCAAACCAGGTGAGCTTCGCCCAAGGCACGTGAGCAAAACCGGCCAACGCACTGGCCATCTGAATGGCATACTCTTCGGTCAGATACTGCCCATCGACGGCAATGGCCATTTCCATGCGGCGATACTGTGAGGCATCGTCATTGAACAGGATCTCCACCCACGGCATGGGCCGGATGCTGACCCCGATGGTCAGAAAATAGTAAATACCGTCGCGCTCATGCTGGGTGATGGCCATCGGCGGCCACTTGCCCTGATCGATAGCGTAATACTTCACCGAAGGGCCAAAATGCTGTGCGTAGCGCGCCTGATACTCAGTTTGCATTTTCGGCCACGGGTTGCCCTCTTCACGCTGCCAACTGCGCCAGAACTGCCGGGTATTATCCGCCAACGCATATTGGGTATTGGTCGAGGCACAACCCAGCGGGTAAACCAGCGCGCTTTCTTTGATACAACTGGCGGAATAGCACACTGAGTGATCGATATACAGGCTCCAACCGGGGATTACCGCCAGCAACTGACCGTGATACCACAATGCGGCACCATCATCGCTTTCCGCCCAGATCACCGTCAGCCCCTTTGCCTCCAGCGGCGCCTCCCCGGCCGGATTGCGGCAATACTCAGCGGCCAGCATCGGTGGCTGTCCGGCTTCCATCGCCGCGCGATCTTCCTGCAAGGGAGCAAGGCCCAGGTTACGCAGCCAGCAGGCCCGCACCTGAAAACGCTCATCCTGCTCCTCCGTAGGGTAGATATAAAAATAGGCGGCACGACTGTCTTGCTGAACCACTGCGACCAGTGTCTGGTTCTCATTACTCACTTCAGCAAGTAGGGTTGACTCGTTCATATCACCTCGATCAGATTACGGCGCAGAATAATGCTGCGCACTATACCCAAATATAGCGGTGTGGCACAGATTCTGCTGGCCGAGATGGCGCGTTAACCCGCCGTTTTCGCCATCCGCCGCATCGCCCGCGGGTAGGCGCCATTACGCACCGCCGATCGCAACACCCGCCCGACACCGCGGATCCCAACGCGTACCAGCCGCCGTTTGAGACTCCCCGGATTGTACCCCAGTTGCTGCTGCGCCCAATCAGGCAGCAGATCGATGCCCGCCTGCATCACTAAAGCACCAAACGGCCGCGCCAGCGCACTGGGAGCCGGTGCCGCCAACAGAATACGTGCCACCTCCAGGGTGCGTTCATCGCAGACCAGCTGCGGGCGCATCTGTTGCAGATAATCGGCCACCGCGGCGCAGGAAGTGGGAACCTCACGCGCGCCCAAAGCTTCGGCGACGCGGGCTGCTTCGCGGTAATACTCATCCTGTTGAGTGAGGGAAAGATGCGGGTTCCGGTAACGCAGGTGTGAAGCCAGAAAACGGCTGCTCTCGGCCACATGCACCCAGGTCAGCAAATAGGGATCGCTGGCGGCATAGGGCTCGCCACGGCTATCCGCGCCCTTGACCTGCAAATGGATGGCTTTAACCTTGGCGATCAGGCGTTCGGCCTCCGCCGTCGGGCCAAATGTGGTAACAGAGATAAACTGGCTGGTGCGGCGCAGGCGGCCCAGCATATCCTCGCGGAAATTGGAATGATCCCAGACTCCGGCCAACGCCAGCGGATGCAGCATCTGTAGCAGCAGCGCGCTGACGCCACCGCACAGCATTGAGGTAAAGTCGCTGTAAACCTGCCAAGTCACCGACTGCGGGCCAAACAGCCCTGGATCGCCGGGCGGGTGCTCAAAATCGACTCCGCCGAGTGCCAGCCCGGTCAGGCTGAGCACCTGTTTTTCAATCGCAGCGCGTAGCATTTCCATCCCACCGCCCTTCTCTGTTCAGCCCATCCAGCCCAATAATCTGAACCACAGGTAATCCAGCGGCACCAGCAGCCCAAAGGTCAATGCAGCCAGCAGCAGGCACAGCTTCAATCCTTCACGCGGCGGCACTCTGCCCATGCCCATCGCCACCACGATCGGCGATGCCTGATACGGCAGCAGCGGCGTGGCGTAACCGATCACCTGCGTCATCAGCACCGTGATCAACGGCAGGCCGCTGCCATCCGCCAGCACCTGCGCCAATGGGGTGAACAAGGCAGGTACACCGTTGGCCGTCACAACAAAATTCAGCAGGGTGGTGATGCCAATCAGTGACGCAAAAGCGACGAATGGCCGATCCGGATTTTGCGGTATCACGCCCAGCAACGCATTCCCTAACCAATCACCCAGCCCGGAATGGCTCACCAGCGCCGTCAGCCCGAGGATCCCCGCCACATAAATACAGGTGCGGATGTTGGCCCCGGCAGCAAATTGCTCACCGGTCAGGAAACCGATGCGCGGTAACAAACAAAAACAGGCAGCGGCCAGGCCAATCCAGGCCGGAGCAATACCATGCCAGCGATCGGTGAGCCACAGCAATACCGTGGCCAACAGCAACAGGATTAACCGCCACTCCGCCGTGCTGAGCGCGGTTTGCTCCGGCATTTTCTCTACTTTCTGCGGGGTAGCAGGGAACAGCCAACAGATACACAGCGTCAACAACACGCCCTTTGCGACCCCAAGTATGGGCGCATGCAGCATCAGGTAGGCAATATAGGTGAAGTGAATGCCGAAGGCGCTTTCTGCCGCCCCACTCATCACCAGATTAGGCACGTTGGCAGGCAAGATGCTGGCAGACAGCTGGAAAGTGCCAAAACCCACCGCCAACGCCAAACCAAAGCGGCCACGTGAGCCTTCCACCAGCCCGGCGCGTTCCGCCAACGCCATAATGATTGGCATCAGCAGGGTAATGCGCCCCATATTTGATGGCATGACAAATGCCAGCGCATAGCTGATCG
The DNA here is from genome assembly GCF_057180605.1 of Serratia sp. HNCC26DJ206. Lineage (NCBI taxonomy): Bacteria > Pseudomonadati > Pseudomonadota > Gammaproteobacteria > Enterobacterales > Yersiniaceae > Serratia > Serratia sp. HNCC26DJ206. The sequence continues at coordinate 24,666 of NZ_JBXUGP010000017.1, read as the reverse complement.
CCACCACGCCGCCCACCAAGCGTAACCAGGAACCGGCCAGATGAGGCAAAATGCCGTTGGCGAGCCGGTCGGCCAACCCGGTTGAGCGAATGGCGGTACCCAAAACAAAGCCACTCAACACCAGCCAAAATGCCGAAGAGGCAAAGCCCGAAAACACCACACCGGCGGGTGCCAGTTGTAACAGCATGACTACGGCAAAAAACAGCAGCGCCACCAGGTATTCCGGCAGACGGGACGTCGCCCACAGCGCGATCACCACCAGGGTGACCAGCGCAGAAACTCCCATCGGGTGCCACATCATGCCCGTTACTCCCTGTTTACGTTGTTCTTTTGTTATCAATAGGTTGTATATTTACACAAGGACAACGGCCGTTCGGTGAAGGCGCTCACAGTTCGACGAGCCATACTGCTTCATATTCGGCTGTGTCCTTCGAGTGGTTATTGTAAGGAATACTTAGCTGCTGAAATCAATCAGAATGGTATTAAACACGTTACCAGGCACCGAGTAATCTTATTTTATAAACCCCATATTGACAGCACTCTATCTTTAATGCCAACGTAACTAAATAAATACGCTCATTCAGACAAGAGAGAATCGTCTTAGACAGAATTCATTAGTCAGTAATATTACTTAATGGAGAATGCCTAGCAGATTAAGTCGAAATAATATAATAGGACAGTAAAAACCAAATAGTGGAACTGGTGGTATCAAACATTCTGATTTCACCCCTTCCAAAAATTGATAAGGATTAATTAATTTTTATTATAATTATAGGATTTTATTATGAATGCGAGGTTTTTTTTAAACTCCCTTTTGCTTCTCTCTTTAAGTTACCTTTATTGTGGCGACGTAAGTGCGGTCAGTACAGGCACACTTACGGTGAAATTTGGTCAGACAACGGAGGATTCATATAAGGAAAGTCACCCTAATGCCGTAAGAATAGGCTTTAATAAAGACCTGAATGGTAATATCTACAAGGAGTCACCTAACGACAATAAGGATGTACGTAGAGACATCGTTTTTGAAGACCTCGGAAATGTTTATGTCTTGTTTGATCATAATAAGGATTTAATCGCGTTAGAAATGCAATTTAAAAGTGATTACTTTGGTATTCTCAGTACCACTCTGACTAAAAAATACACTGAGATCATAAAGAAGAAATCACTTATCGGCAGCAACTATATGGAACTGTACAACGATGGTGTTTCTATTTATCTGGTAACACCGTCTTACTTCTCAAACACCTCGTTATTCTTTGTAAGGACCAAAGAGAAACAGGAACTGTTAAAAACCATCCCCAATAAAATGCTTGAAAACGAGAATAAAATTCTGGATTTCATCGTGAAAAAATGTTTTCCTCTGCGGTAGCGCCATTAAGCAGGCCAACATACCGCCGCTAAAGCCAGATAACATTACGCGTGGGCCATATAGATAAAGAGTGCTTTACCTATGGTGCAAATGCTCTTATCTCACCCGGCGTAATAACCTGGTGCTGCCAAGTAGCCATGCGCTTATTCCCCTTTGACCTAAATTAGCTCATGCTAAAGCCTGATAGCGGTTTTTGACCGCGCTTATTTTCTGGCTAACTGGGATGCTGGCTCATGACAAAAAAAACCACGCTGCTGCAATTTTTCCACTGGTATTACCCCGGTGGCGGTAAATTGTGGCAAGAGACCGCCGAACGGGCACCCGCTCTGGCCAAGTTGGGCATCACGGATCTCTGGTTGCCACCGGCCTATAAAGGGGCTTCCGGGGGTTATTCGGTGGGTTATGACAGCTACGACCTGTTCGACTTAGGTGAGTTTGAGCAAAAAGGCACCCGTGCCACCAAATACGGTGACAAACAGGCGCTGGTTCATGCCGCCACCGTGCTGCGTGATCAGGGGATACGGGTGATTCACGACGTCGTGTTCAACCACAAAATCGGCGCCGATGAAAAAGAATTAGTGCATGTCTATAAGGTCGATCCCAATAACCGTAACAATATCGCCGACGAAGGCATCGATGCGCTGGCCTATACCCGTTTCACCTTCCCTGGGCGAAAAGGGGCTTACTCTACCTTTATCTGGGATTACAAATGCTTCAGCGGTGTCGATTACATCGAACAACCGCAAGAAAAAGGCGTGTTCAAGATCGCCAATGACTATGGCGATACCGGCTGGAACGATCAGGTTGACGGCGAGAAAGGCAATTTTGATTACCTGATGGGGGCCAACGTAGAGCTGCGCAACACCTCCGTCGCCGAGGAACTGAAATACTGGGCACGCTGGCTGATGGAAACGCTGCCCTGCGACGGGTTCCGTTTGGATGCCGCCAAACATATCCCGGCCTGGTTCTTTAAGGAGTGGGTCGATCATGTGCGCAGCGTGGCGCAGCGCGATCTCTTTATCGTGGCGGAGTACTGGTCACACGATCTGGCGACCCTGCAACAGTATTTGGATCTGATAGATGGTAAAGTCATGCTGTTCGACGTGGCGCTGCACCTGAAATTCCATCTGGCATCGAAACAGAGCGATCGGTTCGATATGACGCAGATCTTCACCGATACGCTTACCGCCGCCGATCCGACCCATGCGGTGACAATGGTCGCCAATCACGATACTCAGCCGTTGCAGGCGCTGGAAACACCGGTCGAACCCTGGTTCAAACCGCTGGCCTATGCCCTGATCCTGCTGCGTGAACAAGGCGTTCCCTGCGTGTTTTATCCGGATTTGTACGGGGCCAGTTATACTGACAAAGGTGATGACGGCGGTGATTATCATATCCAGCTCCCCGTCATCCCTGAGTTGGAGAAGCTGATCCAGGCGCGCCAGCGTTTTGCCAACGGCGCGCAGATAGACTATTTTGACGATAAAAACTGCATCGCCTTCAGCCGCAGTGGCACCGCCGAAGCCCCTGGCTGCGTGGTGATACTGACTAACGGGGTAGCAAGCAGCAAAACCATCGCCTTGGGCGAAAATTTTGCGCATAAATCCTGGCGCGACTTCCTCGGTAACCGTCAGGACAATATCATGACCGACGAACAGGGTAACGCAGCCTTCCCGGTCAACGGTGGCAGCGTCAGCCTGTGGGTATTGGCAGAATCAATGTAAACTCTGGCCGGTGTGGCAGTATTTGATATCATACCGGCAGTAAACTCACTTTTGCCTTTCTGGTCTATACCCAAAATAATTCGAGTTGCTTGTAGGCGGCAGAGCGCGGCCAACACCCAAGCAACTTGAAGTATAAAGGGTATAAATACGGTATCAGCATAAGCAAAACCATTCACACCAGAGCCTAAATAGGGTACAAGGCTGCATGAAAATTCCAAAACGACTCCAGCCATTGGTAGATGATGGTTTAATCGACGATGTCATCCGCCGTTTGAAAAGTGGCAAAGAAGCCGACGTATTTATCGTGCGTTGCGGTGAAGAGATCCGCTGCGCCAAAGTGTATAAAGAAGCCGAAAAGCGTAACTTCAAGCAGGCCGTGCACTACCAGGAAGGCCGCAAGGTACGTAACAGCCGCGATGCGCGCGCCATGAATAAAGGCTCCAAATTCGGCCGCCAGCAGCAGGAAGAAGCCTGGCAGAACACCGAAGTGGATGCGCTCTACCTGCTGGCGAAAGCCGGCGTGCGCGTGCCACAGCCGGACATCTGTCTGGACGGCGTGCTGCTGATGGAGTTGATCACCGATGACGAAGGCCTGGTGGCTCCGCGTCTGAGCGACGTGACCTTAACGCCTGAACAGGCGCTCAACGATCACGCGCTGATGATGAACTATGCGGTGCGCATGCTGTGCGCTGGCCTGGTGCACGGCGATCTCTCCGAGTTCAACGTGCTGATGGATAAAAACGGGCCGGTGATTATCGATCTGCCGCAGGTGGTGGACGCGGCTGCCAACAATCATGCCCAAAGCATGTTCGAGCGCGATATCAACAATATGACCCAGTATTACGGCCAATATGCGCCGGAACTGCTGGGCAGCAAGTACGCTAAAGAGATTTGGGCGCTGTATCAGGAAGGGAATCTGACGCCGGAAACCGAACTGACCGGTAAGTTTATCGAAAGCGACAAACGCGCCGATGTCGGCTCGGTACTGGACGAAATCCAGGCAGCCAGCGATGAACATCAGCGCCAGTTGCTGGCGCGTAACGAAAACGAAGAGTAATCCATTCCCCCCGGCAAACCGCCGGGGAGTTTCTGCCTGAGCAGCGTCACAGCCAGCGCCGCACCCGCTGGCAAAACGCCGCATACTCAGCCCCGAAACGCGTACTGAGAAACGCTTCTTCACGCGGAACTTGCACCTTGTGCAGATAGATAAAGAACAGTAACCACCACAGCCAAACGCCGATGCCTCCCAATAGCACAGCCCAAGCGGCCAACAGCAGTAACTGCCCCAGATAGATCGGATTGCGGCTGAAGCGGAAAATACCGCTGACCAGCAGTGCATTAACCTGCTGCGGTTTTTCTGGATGCAGCGTGGTTCCTGCACGGAAAAAATGCAGGCAGGCGCTGAACGTGATGGCTATAGAGGCCAGCAACAGCACAGCGGCCCCCAACAGGGTGGGAAGATGCCACTGCCACCCCTCAGCAGACAGGCTACGCGTGCCCAACATGCCCGCAGCGCAGGCCACCAGCACCACCGGCGGCAGAGTCAGCCAGTGAGTCCATTTTTTCATTGTGTCGCATTCCCTATATCCAGTGAATTTGAAGAGACTTACAGAAATACGCCTCAAAGATTAACATGATCATTCCCCTGCCCTGGCACTTTAGGCTATAACAGTTCACACCTCTCCAGCCGCCAAGGAAAACAAACTGCATGGCCGATCACTCCCCGCAATTCTGGCGCGATCCACACCTGCCATTTGTTGAAGCGCGTGCCATCGCCGATGGCCGTAAAGTTTGTTACGCAATGCACAGCCATGAGTTTTTCTCTATCGGCGCCATTACTGCTGGCACCAGTAGTTACCTCAATGGTGAACAGCGTCTGGAGGTAAAAACCGGTGACGTGGTGATCATCAACCCACAGCAAGCGCACGGCTGTAACCCGATTGGCGATCGGCGCTGGGCTTACATCATGTTTTATATCGACACCGATTGGTTCGCCAGTTTACAGCAGGAAAATGCGCGCGATACGCAACAAGGGTTTACCCCATTGACTGCCATTGCCAGCCAGGATCCGATCTTATTCACCGGCCTAAATCACCTTTATGCGTTGCTGATCGATCCGCTGCGCAGCCACTTGGAAAAACAGATCGCGTTGGTGGATTACTTCAGCGAACTGCCGCTGCGCCTGGAAAGCGCACCAGCCTTGGCGCTAGAGATCAACCCCAAGCTGGAAACGGCCGCCGCATTTATCCGCACCCACTGCACCCAATCGCTGACGCTGGAGGCGATCTGTCAGGCATCAACCTTGTCGCCCTCCTACCTGATCCGCGCATTCAAGAAGCGCTATGGCATGACGCCGCACGCCTATCTGGTCAATCAGCGCATCCAGTATGGCCACCGGCTTTTGAAGCGCGGCTTCCCCATCGCCGCTGCCGCCAGCGAAAGCGGCTTTGCCGATCAGGCGCACTTTCAGCGCACCTTCAAACAACTGCTGGCGGCCACACCCGGCCAGTATCAAACCCCTTCGGCCAATAAATAACAGGCGCTGGCCGCCAACAGCAGCGCCATCAAACGGTTGAAACGCTGCACGTTGCGCGCACTTTGCAGCAGGCCGCTGAGCATCGCACCGATATAGGCCCAACAGGCCACCGAAACGTAGCAAATCACGAAGTAGATCGCCGCAAACTGCCACAGCAACCGCAGCTCACCGTCACCGACAAACGCCCCCATGCTGGCCACCGAAGCCAACCAGGCCTTCGGATTCAGCCATTGCAACAACGCACCATGCCAATAAGAAGGCGCCTTTTGCCGATCGCCCCGCCCCAGTTGCCCACCGTCAGCCGCAAGCTGATAGGCCATATAAAACAGAAAACCCACGCCAGCCCAGAGGATCACCCGCGTCAGCCCCGGCCATAGCGCCAATAGCTCATGCAAACCGAGGCCGATCAACACCAGCAGCAAGGTAAAACCCAGCGTAGCACCGGTAACATGGCGCAGACTGGCGTTAAAGCCAAACTGTGCCCCGCTGCTGAGCGCCACGATATTCACCGGGCCGGGAGTAATGGAAGAGGCCAGAGCAAAGGCGGCCATAGAAAGATAAAGCGTCATATTCAGCACCTGTAAAAAATTCACAGGTGCCAGCGTGCCGCTTCTCAGCGAGAGAGTATTGAACGGAATTGCCCTGCTGCCGATTATTTTCTGGCAGCCACTCGCCAACGCGGCAAGCCGAAGGTATTCACCGCCATTCCCATCAATACCAGCAGTGCTCCGCCAATTTGCAAGGAAGACAGCGCCTCTCCCATCAGCAACCAGGCGCTGGCCAACCCCACCAGAGGCACTAACAGCGCCAGCGGTGCCACACGCCAGGTTTCGTAACGCGCCAACAGACTACCCCAGATGGAATAACCCAACAGGGTGGCAGCAAACGACAGATAGACGATCACCGCAACGCTGCTCATTTGTAGATGCAGCAAACTGTTAAGCACCTGCTGGCGATCGTCAAACAGCGCACTACAGACCAAGAACGGCACAATCGGGATCAGCGCGCTCCACACCACCAGCGGTAAGATCCCCTGTTGTGGAAATATCGCCATGATCTTTTTGTTGGTAAGGTTACCGATGGCCCACGAAAATGCCGCGCCCAGCGTCAACAATAATCCGGCCAAAGGCACCGCAGACGCCCCCTGATTACGCAGGCTGGCCTGTGCCAGCAACAGCATCCCCAAGGTAGCAACTACCATTCCGATAACCTGATGCACGCGCAGCCGTTCGGCAAAAACCAACATTCCTAACAGTAACGTGAAGAAAACCTGCGCTTGTAGCACCAGCGAGGCCAGCCCCGCAGGCATTCCCACCTTGATGGCACAAAAAAGAAAGGCAAATTGCCCAAAGCTCATGGTCAGGCCATAGAGTGCTAACCATTTCCATGGCAGTTTGGGTTTGGGCACAAAGAATATCGCGGGAAACGCCACCAGTAAGAAGCGCAAGCCAGCCAACAAAAACGGCGGCATCCCCTGCAAGCCGTATTTGATAATGACAAAATTCATCCCCCAGATAATCACTACCAGCAACGCCAACAACCGATCGCGCAATGTCATCCCTACCTCACACCTTAAAGATCGTAGCGTATTCTTATGTTTTTCCTGGCTTAAGTCACCGGCATTATGCCAATAAAGCTGGTTTTCTTACGCGGGCCGGTCATCAAGGCCTCCAGCTTTTCCACGCACAACAGATAATGTGGCGTTTGCTTGTGAGCGGCCACCGCCTGTTCATCCTTATAGGCTTCGTAGATATAAAACCGCGTCGGCACCTGTTCATCGCGCAATACGTCAAAGCGCAGGTTACCCGGCTCATTGATAGCACCAAGATGATTGGCGCGGAACACCTCAAGAAACTCGTCAACCTTATCCTGCTTAACGTTAATCTCCACCAACGTAACGTGCATAACTGCTCCTTTTCTCAACCTTGCCGATAAACCAACCCTAGGGCGGATTTACACCCGTTGCCTCTCTCTGGCGGCAATTTTGCAGCACAGCTCACAGATCGTTGCCACGCAGCCACCGCATCCCTGAGGAGCGGCATCTATAGTTAAGATCTGAACCCCTGAGAGTGTGAACTATGCAGAACTATTTGATGGCACTGGACGCAGGAACAGGCAGCATTCGCGCGGTGATTTTTGATCTGGCGGGCAACCAGATCGCGCACGGCCAGGCGGAATGGCAGCACTTGGCGGTAGAGGGGGTTCCTGGGTCGATGGAGTTCGATCTTGCTCATAATTGGCAACTGGTTTGCCAATGTATCCGTCAGGCATTGCAGCGCGCCAATGCCAGCGCACAACAGATCCGCGCCATCGCCTGCTGTTCGATGCGCGAGGGGATCGTGTTGTATAACCGCCAGGGTACACCCATCTGGGCCTGCGCTAACGTCGATGCCCGCGCCAGCCGTGAAGTCAGCGAACTGAAAGAGCTGCATAACTTCACCTTCGAGCAAGAGGTATACCACTACTCCGGCCAGACGCTGGCGTTAAGCGCCATGCCGCGCCTGCTGTGGCTGGCCCATCACCGGCCAGATATTTATCGCCAGGCCGCCACCGTGACGATGATCAGTGACTGGTTGGCCAATATGCTCAGCGGCGAACTGGCGGTCGATCCTTCCAACGCAGGCACTACCGGCATGCTGGATCTGGTCAGCCGCAATTGGCGCACAGAGCTGCTGGACATGGCCGGTCTGCGTGCCGATTTGCTCTCACCGGTGAAGGAAACCGGTACGTTACTGGGTCAGGTGACCGCCAAGACGGCGCAGCAAACCGGCCTGCTGCGCGGGACCCCGGTAGTGATGGGAGGCGGAGACGTGCAGCTTGGCTGCCTGGGGTTAGGTATCGTCCACCCAGGGCAAACGGCGGTGCTGGGCGGTACGTTCTGGCAGCAGATCGTCAATCTGCCGCAGCCGATCACCGATCCGGACATGAACATCCGCATCAACCCGCACGTGATCCCCGGTATGGCGCAGGCAGAATCCATCAGCTTCTTTACCGGGCTGACCATGCGCTGGTTCCGTGATGCCTTCTGTGCCGAAGAAAAACTGCTGGCAGAACGGCTCGGCGTGGATGCCTACAGCCTGTTAGAAGAGATGGCGGCACGCGTACCGCCGGGGGCTTATGGCGTAATGCCGATCTTCTCTGACGCGATGCACTTTAAAACCTGGTATCACGCCGCGCCGTCGTTTATCAATATGTCGATCGACCCGGAGCGCTGCAATAAACAGACGCTGTTTCGCGCGTTAGAGGAGAATGCCGCGATTGTTTCCGCCTGTAATCTGGCGCAAATCGCCGCATTTTCTGGCGTGCAGCCGCGCTCATTGGTGTTCGCAGGAGGGGGCTCGAAGGGGAAACTGTGGTGCCAGATCCTCAGCGACGTCACCGGCCTGCCGCTGCAAGTACCGGTGGTAAAAGAAGCCACCGCGCTGGGTTGTGCCATTGCCGCAGGTGTCGGTGCTGGCCTATACGAATCGCTGGCAGAAACCGGCGAACGGTTGGTGCGCTGGGAACGTGAATATCAACCCAATAGCGCCAACCACGCGCTTTATCGCCAGCAAACCCTGACCTGGCAGGAGGTGTATGCCGATCAGCTCACGCTGGTCGATCACGGCTTAACCACCTCGCTGTGGAAAGCGCCAGGGTTATAATGGTACGAAGCGGCCCACGCTCGGCAATCCGACCGTTTGTGATAATATTAACCGTAACTTTGTTCTCAACAGCAGGCATCACATGGCATACATTCCAAAAAACTACGCGAAGCTGGAAGTGGGTTATCGCGAAAAGGCGTTGAAGATTTTCCCGTGGGTATGCGGGCGTTGTTCGCGGGAATTTGTTTATTCCAACCTGCGTGAACTGACGGTTCACCATATCGATCATGACCACAGCAACAACCCGGAAGATGGCAGCAACTGGGAGATGTTGTGCCTGTATTGCCACGATCACGAACACTCCAAATACACCGAAGCCGATCAGTACGGCTCAACGGTTATCGCTGGCGAAGACGCGCAGAAAGACGTTGGCCTGGCGACACATAACCCGTTCGCCAATCTGAAAGCGATGATGAAGAAGTAGCGGCTGACAAGCCTCTTTACCCTGTCAGAGTAAAGGGGCCATCGGGCGGTACTTTTCCAATCTGGCGCGGCTGGCCTGCGCCTCTTCCCCAAGCCAATCCACCAGTTCGGTCAATGCAGCGGGTATTACCGCGCGTTCAGGATAAACCAGATAGTAGGCCGCGCCGCTGAGCACGCTAAGCGGGAACGGCGTAACGATGCGGTTGGCCTGAATGTCCTCTTCCAGCAGGCAGAGATCGCCAATCGCAATGCCAAACCCTTGCAACGCTGCGCTCGTCGCCAGATCGAGCGTATCAAAATGCTGTGCTTTGGCGGAAGGCAACGCCTCATGCCCGGCCGCTTTCAGCCACAGCAGCCAATCGCGGCGATCGCGCGTTGGGTGCAGCAGGGTTTTCTGCGCCAGATCGGCGGGCACCGGCGGCCGATCCAGCGCGGGCAGATAAGTGGGTGTACAAACCGGGGTCAGGATTTCGTCAAACAGATGCTGCACCACCAGCCGTTTTCTCTGCGGTTCACCGAACACCACGGCGGCATCAAAATGCTCGGTGCCGAAATCTACGCCGTGCGATACCGATGCGGTCAGTTCGATATGCATCTCCGGCCGCTCATTCTGTAGGCGGATAATGCGCGGCAGCACCCAGCGCATCGCGCAGGTCGGGCATTTAATCCGCAGCGTGCCCGGTTGCGCTCCAACACGCACCAAGGCTTCACCCAGTTGTTCCAACGCCTGTTGTACCGGCGTCAGCAACAGTGCGCCCTGCGCGGTCAACACCAGCCCACGCGCTCTGCGGCTAAACAGCGGATAGCCCAATTGCTGCTCCAAACCGAGGATCTGACGGCTGACCGCGCCCTGCGTCAGATGCAGCGCCTGCGCCGCGTGGGTAAAATTGAGGCGCTGCGCCACCACCACAAAAGTTTTCAGCACGTCCAGCGACGGCAGCGATATCTGCATACATTAACCCCTTTATTAACGCAAAATCTCTGCTCAGGCATGAGAAAAACACATGGCTGGCATGACGAACTTTCTCTTGTTCGCCGATCCTAACTCATGCTTAATCATTCCACACTTCATTCTTTTCCCGGAGCCCATCATGCAGAGCGCCTGCTCTCAACGCTCGAAACTGCCAGACGTCGGCACCACCATTTTCACCGTGATTGGCCAACTGAGTGCCGAACACCAAGCCTTGAATCTGTCCCAGGGCGCACCGAATTTTGCCTGCGATCCGCTACTGGTGGAAGGTGTTGCCCAAGCCATGCGCGCAGGTCATAACCAATACGCCCCCATGAGCGGCGTAGCCGCGTTGCGTCATGCTCTGGCAGAAAAAGTTGAACGCCTGTACGGCGCGCGTTATGACGCTGATGACGAAATCACCGTGATTGCCAGCGCCAGCGAAGGGTTGTATTCCGCCATCAGTGCGCTGGTGCACCCTGGCGACGAGGTGATCTATTTTGAACCAGCCTTCGACAGCTACGCGCCGATCGTTCGCCTGCAGGGCGCGACACCGGTCGCCATCAAGCTTTCGCTGCAAGATTTGCAGATCGATTGGGATGAAGTCGCCGCGGCGATCAACGGCAAAACGCGCATGATCATCGTCAACAGCCCGCATAACCCCACCGGCAGCGTGTTCGGCGAACATGATATCGAACGCCTGACCGCGCTGACGCGTAACACCGACATCGTCATTCTCTCTGATGAGGTCTACGAGCACGTGGTGTTCGACGGTGGTATCCACCACAGCATGGCGCGCCACCCGGCCTTGGCGGAACGCAGCGTGATCGTTTCGTCGTTCGGTAAAACCTACCACGTCACCGGTTGGCGCGTGGGTTATTGCATGGCACCGGCGGCGCTGATGGATGAGATCCGTAAAGTGCACCAGTTTATGGTGTTCTCTGCCGATACCCCGATGCAGTATGCCTTTGCCGCCGCGTTGAATAACCCGCAAAGCTATCTGGGGCTGGCAGATTTCTACCAGCAGAAGCGCGATTTACTGGCCAACGCCTTGCAGAATTCGCGCTTTGAATTACTGCCAAGCTATGGCAGTTTCTTTATGCTGGCTCGCTTTAGCGGCTTTTGCAGCGAAAGTGACAATGACTTTGCGGTGCGTTTGATCCGTGAAGCCAAGGTGGCCACCATCCCGCTGTCGGCGTTTTACAGCGATGGCACCAATACCGGCATTATCCGGCTGAGTTTCTCGAAAGATAATGACACCCTGCTGGAAGGCGCTCGCCGCCTATGCCAGGTGTAATCCATTGATTTTTGACCATGGGAAAAAGGCATTGATGAAAAAAACATTGAACACGCTGATCGCTGCGGGCTGCCTGTTGGCGGCTGGATCCACCTTTGCGGCAGAAAACAACCTGCGTTTTGGTATTGAAGCGCTGTATCCGCCGTTCGAATCCAAATCTGCCAGCGGCCAGTTGGAAGGGTTTGATATCGATCTGGGGAACGCCGTGTGTACCGCCGCAAAACTGAAGTGCAGTTGGGTAGAAACCTCGTTCGACAGCCTGATCCCAGCGTTGCAGGCGCGTAAGTTCGAAGCGATCAACTCAGCGATGAACATTACCGATCAGCGCCGCCAGGCGATTGCCTTTACCGATTCGATTTATCAGGTGCCTAACCGGTTGATCGCCAAAGCCGACAGCGGCCTGCTGCCAGATGCCAAATCACTGGCAGGCAAGCGCGTAGGGGTATTGCAGGGTTCGATTCAGGAAAACTATGCCAATGCGCACTGGGCTCCGCAGGGTGTTGACGTGGTGTCTTACCAAGACCAGAACCAGGTGTATCTTGATCTGACCTCTGGCCGCCTGGATGCCACGCTGATCATGGCCCCTGCCGGGCAGAGCGGTTTCCTGGCACATCCGGATGGCAAAGGCTTTGCCTTTGTCGGCAATGCGGTGCAGGACGACAAAATCCTGGGCGAAGGGATCGCTTTCGGCTTACGTAAAGACGATGCTGCGCTGCTGAAACAGCTGAACGAAGCCATCGCCAAAGTGAAGCAGCAAGGTACCATTACCGAGCTGTCGAAGAAGTATTTTGGTGATATTGATGTGACGGTGAAGTAGACATTTACGCCTGAACGGAACGGTGTGATACCTCGTCACCTCCTTTGCGGGGGCTGATGAGGTGTCGACGGTTAAAACCGGAGGGGTAATATGGAGCACTGGCAAAAAAACGGGGTTCAACGTTGCCGAATCCCCCCAATGCAACAATCAATGTACAAATTAAAAGAGGCCATCCTTAGCCCATAGGGTATGACAGACTAGATATAATCAAGATAGCCGTTGTTAATCAGATTATTTGCTTTTTTCAACCGATAGCGAATGTTGGCCCGGAGCCAACTATCTGATGACCATTCATTTTTCACCAGTTCCTCACCAAATATTTCTGAAGCGATGTCTTTATGTGTAAGTCCTTGTTTTATATCATCAATAAACTTCAGAAAAACCAGGTAACTTTTTTCTTTTTCATCGAAATCATCGGGTTCATCGATTTCGCCTCGGTTATTAATAATGCTTTTTATAATATCAATATTCTTGTTTATCGTATCAGTTTGCAAACTCAACGGAATGTACAAAAATAAACTCGCGTTATCATTTAGCATGGTATTACTGTCAGTAAAAAACTGAAAGTAACCGTTGTCATTAAATATTTTTATACAGAGTGTGCCATCCCGCAGTCTGAGTTTACGTTGATGCACGCCCGGTTTATTGGCAATATGGCTCCAGGTAAAATCACCACAGGTACTGAGTGCCAATCGAATAGATCGTTTACTCAACCGGATAGACCAAAAAACGTCTATCGGATCCGGATTCTCAGGATCCACATACTTCATTAAGCCCCATTTTCTTTCAGCACTCAGATCTACAACCCGTTGGGTTCTTATTGCATCGCCAAATATTTCATTTTCATCAGCACGCTCTTCTTCCTTAGCTAATTTCCAATCACTGATGTATTGAGGATTTCTTCTCAGGCATTCCCAAGCAAAATCAGTATATACTTTTTCTTCCATAGTGACATCCTTTGATTTGAAATATCCACTTCAAGCCAAGCATAGTAATGATTTGATAGTTTTTTATTGAAAGGGTGAAAAAATAAAACCTGGATTTTATCCCTACACATAATCCAATCAGGCGCTACCCTAATTAAACCTATTCGCCCCTAACAATATAAGAGTTAATGTTCTAGCCTCAACCCAGTATATACAGGAAGTTTCTCAAAATGCATGCAAGTCACCAAGAATTAGCGCATAGCAATAAAAGGAGTGGTGAGAATATGGATAATACATTTACCCCCAATTTATTCGGTGTTGAATTCGATCCATTATACAGCGAAATAGAGGCTACTCTTGCACAGCAGGATGAATCCGCCGATCCGTTGTCCATGCCGAATGAGCCACCCAAAATCAACTGGCCGCTGGTTGCTGAACAATCAGGAAAACTGCTTGAGCAGTACTACGATTTACGGGTCGCGCTATGGTTAATCAGAGCAGATATACAGCAGGAAGGTGTATATGCGTTATTTCGTGGCTTGGTCAGTCTGGATGAACAGATCGCCAGAAATCAGGACGCCATCTATCCCATTTCGGAGGAGAGTCCAGCAAACAGTGGGCATGCAGCCGCACTGGGCTGGTTATCGACTGCACAATGTATTGCAGAGTTGAAGTCCGCACGCTTAACCTCGGAACATTCTTGTAACTTACAAGAGTTATTCAATACCGAATCTACCACCGATGAATCAAAAAGTACTCAGTTGGCAATATCCACACAATTAGTAACGATTAATCTTTACTTTCAACAAAACGGTCGCCCCGATTTATTAGAGCAATTTATTACCATCGCGGAAACAGTAAAAAGAATTGAAGATTATGCCAACCAGTATTCCGAAGGTTACCAATTAGATTGTGATCAACTTCATATCTTCCTAGCTAAATGTATTACGTTTTTTTCACAGTCAGCATCCAATGGCAATAGTACTGACATCAATCATATGGTGACCTCTTTTGCCTTGCCGTCAAAAACAATGCTCAACGCTGACAATACAAATATACGCTCGCGTCAAGAGATCATACTTATGCTCGATCGCATTCTAGAGTATTTCAAACACTACGAACCCAGCCATCCCGCTCCGATATTTATACGCCGTACCAAGCAGATGATTGGCATGGATTTTATTTCTATCGTAGAAGACCTGCTTCCTGATTCTGTGATGACTTTACAACAGTTTACCGGAAAATCATCCCCAGTGATTTAATGAGGACATCGAGATGGCCAAAGATTCAAGTTCACAAAAGTTTATTGGCAGAAATAACGCCCCTCGGGTGCAAATAGAGTATGACGTCGAAATTTATGGTTCCAATAAGAAAGTAGAGTTGCCATTTGTCACCGGCGTGATGGCCGATCTTTCGGGCCACCGTGATAAACCGCTTGCCGCTATCGAAGAGCGTAAATTCCTGACGTTTGACCAGGATAACTTTGACGCCCGCATGCGCGCCATTAAACCACGGCTCAAATTCTATGTGGATAACACACTGAGCGACGATGAAGAACTGTTGGATATCGAACTTGAATTCGAATCGATGGATGACTTTTCGCCGGGTGCCGTTGCTCGCCATATCCCTCAAATGGAAAAACTGCTTGAAGCTCGAACGCACTTGGCTGAACTGATTACCTATATGGACGGCAAGGCCAGCGCGGAAGAAGTGGTTAAGCGACTGCTTGAACAACCCGATTTCTTACAGCGCCTGGCTGTTGATGCCCAAAGTACCGTGACGAGCCTCAGCAAGGACTTGGATAACGAAGCCACTGAGGGGGATGAATAGTGGAAAATATGCAACAAGCACCTGCCGATAGCTTACCGGACGTTGAGGTAGCCTTTGTTGACAATGAGTTGGACGAAATCCTTAAACGTTCATTCCGCCCGCGTACCGACGAGGCTTCTTTTGCGGTACGCAGAGCAATAGGGACGCTTGCCGCCTACGCCAACAAAGGCAAAGTCAAGGTCAGCCGGGATGTCGTTCTGACCATCGAATCCTTGGTTGCCGAGATCGATGAAAAACTCTCCGAGCAGATGAACCATATTCTGCATCATAAAGAGTTTCAGAAACTCGAGTCCGCCTGGCGTGGCTTAAGCTACCTGGTGGATAACACCGACGCCAACGAAACGCTAAAAATCCGCGTGCTTAATATCAGCAAGGATGAACTGGCGAAAACGCTAAGGCGCTATCGAGGTTCTGCCTGGGATCAAAGCCCGATCTTCAAGCAAATCTATGAACATGAATATGGCCAGTTTGGTGGCGAACCCTTTGGTTGCATGATCGGCGACTATGAGTTCGACCACAGCCCACAAAGCGTCGCCCTGTTAACGGAACTGGCCAAAGTCGCGGCCGCCGCGCACTGCCCTTTTATCGCTTCCGCCTCTCCCACCATCATGCAGATGAACAATTGGCAGGAACTGGGCAACCCTCGCGATATTGGCAAAATTTTTACCACGCCAGAATATGCGCCCTGGCGCCGGTTGCGTGAAAGCAATGACTCCCGTTATCTGGTGCTGACGTTGCCACGTTTCCTTTCACGTTTGCCTTATGGCTCTAAAACGTTGCCAATCGATGATTTTGCCTTTGAAGAAGTGGTCAGCCCCTACGCCATTGAAGATTTTACCTGGGCCAACGCGGCCTATGCCATGGGGGTCAATATCAACCGCGCTTTCAATGAATACGGCTGGTGTTCGAGGATCCGTGGCATCGAATCCGGCGGTTCGGTCGAGGAACTGCCTGCCTATGCTTTCCCGTCTGACGAAGGGGGGTACGAACTGACCTGCCCGACTGAATTAGCGATTTCCGATCGCCGTGAAAATGAGTTGTCCAACGCCGGTTTCTTACCGCTGGTCTACAGAAAACACTCAGATTTTGCTGCATTTATCGGCTCATGCACGCTGCATGCGCCCGCCGAGTATGAAGATCCTGATGCGACAGCAAACGCCAAGCTTTCCGCACGTTTACCTTACATTTTCGCCACCTGCCGTTTTGCTCATTACCTCAAATGTATCGTCCGCGACAAGATCGGTTCGTTCCGTTCCCGCGATGACATGCAGATTTGGTTGAACGACTGGTTGATGAACTACGTTGACGGCGATCCAACCATTTCCACCGAAGCCACCAAGGCCAAGAGGCCGTTAGCTGCTGCAGAAGTCCATGTTGAAGAAGTGGAAGACGATCCGGGCTTTTACCGGGCTCACTTCTACCTGCGCCCGCATTACCAATTAGAAGGCATGACAGTGTCTCTGCGGCTGGTCTCAAAACTTCCATCCAGTAAGGAAGGCAAAGAAAAGTAGCGGCAAAACCAAACCGGGCTCCTAAAAAACGTGGTTGATGAGCTTAGAACTGAATATGGCATGCAGACGGGAATACCCCCAATCCGTTAAGGAGGTGAAGTTTTATTTAAATTAATCAATGTATTGATAAGAAATACCCATCCAACCTTAATGACATTAATTCAGGAGTGAAACAATGGCAGCGTTAGTGGATTACTTTCTAAAAATTGAAGGGGTCGAAGGGGAATCTCCCGATCAGAACTATGCCGGCTGGATCCAATTGCAAGCTTGGCAATGGTCAGAAGAGAACGCGGGTCGCTGGGGTTTTGGCAGCGGTGGTGGCTCCGGCAAAGTCGAGATGAAAGATTTCGAATTCCGTATGGTCAGCAACAAAGCCTCGCCAAAACTGTTCCTGATGTGCGCCACCGGCGAACACGTTCCACAGGCCAAACTGGTCTGCCGTAAATCAGGAAGCGGTCAGCAGGACTTCCTGACCGTCACCTTCAGCAACTGTCTGGTTTCTGCTTTCAAAACCGTCGGCAACCTGCCGCTGGGCGTGGGAGAAAAACTCGATACCGATACGGTCCTGCCAACCGATGTGATCAGTCTGAACTTTGCACGCATTGAAATTGAATACAAAGAACAGAAGAACGACGGTTCGATGGGCGCGGTGATCAAGTCAGGTTACGACCTGAAACTGAACTCCCGAATTTAGCAATACTCACCAGGCTGCTCTAGAGTCTAGGGCAGTCTTTCCACTGTGCTTGGGAAGGCTAATCATGACCATTTCGACCCCGATACTTTTCGACAAACTGAGCCTGCGCCATGAGCATGTTCGCCTGCCGCACTGGCGCGAAGTGCTGTTGCGGGATATCGAGTTTTTGCTGAATGACTCGGCTCACAGCGCCGCGTTGAAACTGGGGCCTCATCCTCATTGTGAAACCTCCGTCATCAATTACGGCCTGCCTTCCTTAAGCCAGCAAGTTCCGATGAATACCGATCTGATGGAGCTCGCACGTCATATACAACGCATTATCGCCACTTTTGAATCCCGTCTTGATCCCCGTTCGATCAAGGTGGTTCCGCTGATAGACAAAGACCACACCTGGGTATTGGCCATTCTGTTTGATATTCACGCCAAGTGTAATTTGCCCGGTGAAGAGCAACTGATGAACCTACGCATCGCTCTCGACTACTCCTATGGAATGGTACGCGTTCTCTGAACAACACAGACCGATAAAAGGAACAGGCCATCATGCTCAGCGAACGTTTTCTCGCTTTATACAACGAAGAGTTGCGCTATCTGCGTGAGGATGGGCAACGCTTCGCACAAATGCATCCTCAGGTCGCACAGCACCTTGGGCTGCACGTTGATGGCGTGCTCGACCCTTTCGTGGAGCGCCTGCTGGAAGGCACTGCTTTTCTCAGTTCCCGCATTCAGGAGCGTCTAAATAATGAAAATCCAGAATTCGCCCTGCAAATGTTGGGACGCCTGGCCCCCTTGTGGTACACCCCGTTACCGTCCATCGCGACCATTGCGATGACGCCCGACCTCACCTCTCCTCAGTGGCATTCGCACGTTACGCTGCCCAAAGGAAGCCGGGTCACGTTAAGCGATAACTCGCTTAACCAGCGACGCGCCAATTTTTCTACCGGCCGTGATCTGAAAATTCAACCGATCACCATTGAACATGCCAGCTGTAGCAACACTCCCCCTGCGCATTTGCCCCATGCCGTGGCCAACCAGCTAAGCGACGGGCAGGCACATCTGGCGCTACGCCTCACGACTCAGGGCGTCGTCTCTTTGTCCGAATTGGATCTTGCTCCGCTGAACCTGACGCTGGCGGGCGATATTGTGCATTCGAATCAGGTGATCACCACGCTGCTCAATAACACCCTGCACATTGTCGTCTGGGCAAAAACAGAAGATCGTCCGCTGATAACAGTGCTCGATAAAGCGCAACTGCGCCAAGGGGGGCTAAACGAGGACGAAGCCTTGCTGCCCACCAATATCAGTGAGCTGCCGGGCAGCCGCCTGTTGCGCGAGTATTTTGCTGCGCCTTCGCGCTTTTTCAGCCTTGAATTACACGGGCTGAATGACTTTTTAAAACAGGGTGAACGGGTACATGCTTTCGAAATCCTGTTCGTCTTAAACCAGCGGCCACTCCATTTGATTGATCGGGTCAACCCACAGGATTTCCGGCTGTTTGCTACCCCGATAATCAATCTCTATAAACGTCGCTGTAGCCCGGTGCTTGTTAACCATGAACATATTGAATACCCGATCATTGTCGATCAACTCAATCCGCGCCTGTATGAAATTCACCACGTACTGAGCGTCAACGGGCTGCTGACCGATGGCGGCACTATGCCTTTTTCGCCCCTCTACGGCCATGGACGCTTTGAAGACGATGACAACCTGGGCGGTTACAGCATCCGGCGGCGGCGCGAATTCAGAGAGAAAAACCATCAGAAAGCGTCACCGATGCCACATGACAGCCTGTTTATCTCCCTATCTCCCGGCAACACTGGCTTTGATATCGACCGCGTAAAATCGCTGTCGATCGAAACCATGGTCTGTGAACGTCATTTGATACCGAGTCAATTACAGCATTCACAGTTCCAACTGGATATCGCCCTGCCGATTGGCCCTATCGAAATGCTGCGTTCGCCTTCCCGGCCGCAGGGCGTCCCCGATCTGGACCAAGCCTGGCGCGCACTACAGCTGATTGCCAATAATCCGCTACGTTATGCACTGCCGGAAGTCAAAGACTGTTCTTCACTGCTAAAAGACTGGTTATCACTGTTTTGCCAATTCGGTGATGCCAGCCAACATAAACGCATTACCAGCCTCAACCATGCCAGCATCAGTCACAACTTCGAGCGTTACACCCTCCCCGGCCCCATTGCCTGGGGGCGCGGAGTAAAAGCCACTCTCGATCTCAACAGCCACCACCACAGCGATAAGGGCGTTCAGCTGTTCGCCAGGATCCTGCATCACGCGCTCTCCGAATATTGTGAACTGGGGCAGACCCTGCGGATGCACGTCAACGTTGACGGCGAAACCTTCGCACAATGGGAGCCCATCAGCCATGTCTAGTACACCGGCATTGATCGTTGGCCTCTCCGCCAGTCAGGATTTCTTCGAACTGCTGCGCCGTATTGAGCGGGCAACACCACAAGAACCGCGTCTGGGGACTTCGGGCGCGCGTAGTCATCGGCAACTGAGGATCGTCCAGCCCGCAGATATGGCCTTCGCGCCCCGTGAGGTGGCCGATGTCAGGCAACGGCCAAGTAACAATGGCAACGGGCCACTGGTGACGATCTCTTGCCGCCATTTTGGGCTGTTCGCCCCCTATGGGCCGTTGCCTATCCATGTAACGGAACACGCGCGTAATGAATCCTTGGCCAAGCGAAATCAGGCTTTTCAGGATTTTGCCAGCATCCTCAGCCAACGGATGGCGATCCTGCATTACCGCTCATGGGCGCAGCTAAACGTTGCGGTAGGACACGATCGCTCCGCAGCTAACCCGTTCCTGCACCATATACGTCAAATCGCGGGTGTCACCTCTAAACAGGCGCTGACACCACACGTCGCGCGCGTTCGCACGCTGTTTCCTGGTGCTTATCTGCCGGGACGCGGCTCACTGCAGAAACTGCAGGAAATCCTGACGCATTACTTTTCCGTATCCATCAGCCTCGAGCCCCATAAGGGATTGTGGATCGATGATTCTCACAACACAGAAAACCAGAGGATGGGAAAGCTGGGAACAACGCGGATGGGTCGGCGTTTTTTCGATGTTCAGCACAGCCTGGTCGTCAACATTGGCCCGGTCTCTGAGCCCGACTATCTCAATTACCAACGAGGCAGCGAGCGCCTGCAAACCCTGGTGCACCTGTGCCATGACTTCGTGCGGCACCGAATGGTACTGGATGTGAATTTGCTGATCCAGACCACCCCCGAGATGGCCTGCCGTCTCGGTAAAGGCAACCTTAGCCGTCACTGCTGGTTAAAACCAGGTTCGGCTTTACGTATCCAGTCCCTTTATAGAACGGCGACTTAACTTCAGGAGCGATAACGATGTACCAGCGTGAACGTCTTTTTAACCAGCTCGGCGCCTTCGCCTATCAAACCTTCGTTGAGGCAACCCGGCTATGCCGCAGCTACCGACACGAATACGTCGAGCTTGAGCATTGGCTGAAAGTCTTGGTGGACCAACAGAAAGGGGATGTCCCTGCTCTCCTGACTCATTACGGGCTTAATCAGGCGGCCATCGCTGCACGGCTGGACAACATCATTCAGCACATGCCGAACAGCAATACGGCGGTGCAGGATCTTTCCTCACGGTTGGAGTCTGCCGTGGAGTCCGGTCTGCTGATGAGCAAAGTGATGGGGAGCCAGCGCTCGATCCGTACCGCGCATATCCTGCTCGGGCTGCTGCAAGATACACAGCATCAACGCTGGCTTTATCGCCTGTGCGATGAATTTAAAAAACTGCCCATTCCGCAAATTGCCCAGGAATATGAAGGCCTGCTGCGTGATTCGATAGAACACGAAGATGCGCTGCAAGACGATATCATGCAGAGCACCGCCCCCCTCGGCAAGCAGACAGCAGAAGGCCGCGCGGCGCTGGATAAATGGTGTATCGATCTCACGAAACAGGCAGTAGCCGGTGAGATCGATCCCGTCATTGGTCGCGAGACCGAATTACGTCAGATGATCGATATCCTGTCACGCCGCCGCCAGAACAACCCCATTCTGGTGGGGGAAGCGGGTGTGGGGAAAACGGCCGTAGTTGAAGCGCTGGCCAGAAAACTTGCCAGTGGTGATGTGCCGCCGCTACTGCGTGAAGCCCGTCTGCTTTCACTCGATCTCGGCCGCATGCAGGCAGGAGCCAGTATGCGCGGCGAATTTGAGTCGCGCCTGAAAGCGTTGATTGATGGCATCAGCCAGTGTGATACGCCCATCATCCTGTTCTGTGACGAAGCCCATACGCTGGTAGGGGCCGGCGGGCAAGCGGGAACCGGTGATGCAGTCAATCTGCTGAAACCGATGCTGGCCAGAGGTGCGCTGCGAATGATCGCCGCCACCACGTGGTCGGAATATAAACAGTTTATTGAGCCGGACTCGGCGCTCACCCGCCGTTTCCAGCGGGTGCTGATTAGCGAACCGAATGAGCCTACTGCGGTGGATATGCTACGCGCCATCGCCCCCCATTTTGCCAAGCATCACCATGTGACTATCCGCGACAGCGCCATTCTGGCGGCGGTGCGTCTGTCATTGCGTAACCTGCCTTCACGCCAATTACCGGACAAAGCCATCAGCCTGCTGGATACCGCCTGTGCCCGCGTGGCGCTAAGCCAACATGCCCAACCCCAGGCCATCGAGCAGTTGGCTGCCCGGCTTGGCGTACTACAGACAGAGCGTCTCTACCTGCAAAGAGAGCATCAATTGGGCGCCGCCGTTGATGAACGGTTAGCGGAAGTTGAAGAGACGATCCCACGGCTGGAAGATGAGTTGGCAGTGCTACGCCAACGCAATCAGCACGAACAGGAATTGGTTAAAGCCTTATTGCCGGATGAGAGCTCGGGCTACGTGATTACCGATCATGCTCGTTGGCCAGAACTGGTGGAGTTACAGCAAGATACCCCGCTGGTTTACCCGTGGGTTGATGAACAGACCATCGCCGAAGTTCTGTCTGACTGGACAGGGATCCCCAGCGGCAAAATGTTACAAGACGACATTGAATGCGTGCTGAATCTTGAACAACACCTGGGGAGCTGTATTTTCGGGCAAGAAAACGCCATCAAGGAGATCGCTCAGGCCATCCGCATTGCGCGAGCCGGTATTCAGTCACAGGAACGGCCTTTGGGGATCTTCCTGCTGGCGGGGCCGACAGGCACCGGCAAAACAGAAACCGCCAACGTACTGGCAGATATGCTGTATGGCGGAGCCCACAATCTCATCACCTTCAACATGAGCGAATTCCAGGAAGCGCACACCCTGTCAACGCTGAAAGGTGCCCCTCCGGGCTACGTCGGCTATGGCAAAGGCGGCAAGCTGACGGAAGCCGTGCGACGCAAACCTTACTCGGTGATCCTGCTGGACGAGTTTGACAAAGCCCACCCCGATATCCACGACGCCTTTTACCAGGTGTTCGACAAAGGCTGGATGGAAGATTCGGAAGGCCGCATCGTCAGCTTCCGACAGTGTTTCATTCTACTGACCTGCAATCAGGGGGCGGACGAAATTGAACAAGCCTGCCTGGCCGACAGCGCCATCAAGCTTTCAGCCCTGAAACCCATCCTTTACGGCGCCTTACTGCCCCGCTTTGCTCCGGCGCTGCTGGCGCGGGTCAATATCATCCCTTATCTGCCGCTACAGCAAAGCGCTCTGGCGCAGATCGCCACCCATTATCTCACGCGCCTGCAACAGCGCCTGGCGAAAGAGCTTGATGCCACGCTGTTAACCGAGGGCGATATTCCTGCGTGGATCGCCGAACGGATTTCAAGCCATCCGAACCGGGGCCGCGCCGTTGAAGAGCTGCTGCGCCAAACGGTATTGCCCGCGATCGGCAACGAAGTATTACGACGACAGCATGAGGCCAGCCCACTGAAAGAAATCAGGCTGATGATCGAAGACGCCAACCTGAGTCTGGAATTTTCCTGATCGCGACTCATGGCCATCACGTAACCATTATTTGAAAACGAGGTCGTTATGCCTTTAATCGAAATAGAAAATGAGTTGTTGTCAGGGTTTGATGCTTTCCCTCTCAGCTTTACCACACAGGAGCGGCTTTCGAAGAATCCGGTATACAGCCTGGAATTTCAGGCTACCGATTCAGACATCGATCTGGTCAGCCTGCTGGGCGAGATTATCAAGGTCAGAATCGAACTGCCTGATTCTGCCGGTTACCGAACGTTCTTCACTTATGTGGTGGCGGGCAACGATGAAGGTCAGCGGCAGAATCAGTTTGTTTATCGGCTGGAGCTAAGCACCTGGCTGTGGTTCCTGATGCAGAACCGTAACTGCCGGATCTTTCAGGACCTGAATATCGTCAGCATTATTGAACAGATATTTACCCGCTATAACTTTGCCGACTACCGCTTTGAACTGGCAGATAGCTACCCGCTGCGCGAGTATTGCGTGCAGTTTGCCGAAACCGACTTCGACTTTATCAACCGGCTGCTGGAAGACGAAGGGGTCTGGTATTACTTCGAGCATAGTGATGAAAAACACACTCTGGTGATTACCGATCGGCAGCAGTTTGCCGCGCTGGAAGGCAACTATGCCCAATTGAGCTTCCTGCCTGACAGCGAGGAAATGCGCGCTATTCGCGAAGGCGTGCAACGCCTCCAGCGCTCGCAGCGCATCCATGCCAGCGAAGTTGTCCTGCGTGATTTCGATTTTCTCAACCCACGTAATACCTTGCAGACCCACATCGAAGAAACCCGCCAGCACCTGCAAGGGGTTCCTCTGGAATGGTATGACTATGCCGCTGGCTATACCGACACCCAGCACGGCGAAAGCATTGCCCGTCTGCGTTTGGAGGCAATGCAAAGTCACGGTCAGCTGCTTTCCGGTGAGAGTAACGCCATCGGCCTGATGGCAGGAAAGTCGTTCTCACTGGTACAACACCCAGACAATAGCCGCAACCGCG
>NZ_JBXUGP010000016.1:0-134151 GCF_057180605.1 Serratia sp. HNCC26DJ206 | reverse complement strand
CGCCTGGGCAGGCGGTTTCTTGTAGCGCAGGCAAACTCAGCAGTAGCCGTAGTTCATCAAACGCTGATAACGGCGGTTGAGCAATTCTTCGTTATTGAAACCATCCAGATCCGCCAGATCCGCCAGCAACTGCGCTTTCAATGAAGCAGCCATTGCCGGTACGTCACGATGCGCAGAACCCAGAGGTTCCGGGATCACCGAATCGATCAGTTTCAGCTCTTTCAGACGCGGTGCGGTAATGCCCATCGCTTCTGCGGCAATCGGCGCTTTGTCGGCACTTTTCCACAGAATTGAAGCACAACCTTCCGGCGAGATCACCGAATAGGTGCTGTATTGCAGCATATTCACTTTATCGCCAACGCCGATAGCCAGCGCACCGCCTGAACCGCCTTCGCCGATCACGGTGCAGATCACCGGGATATTCAGGCGGGACATTTCGCGCAGGTTGCGGGCGATCGCTTCAGATTGACCACGTTCTTCTGCACCTACACCCGGATAAGCCCCTGGGGTGTCGATGAAAGTAATCAGTGGCAGTTTGAAGCGAGAAGCCATTTCCATCAGGCGCAACGCTTTGCGATAGCCTTCTGGCGCTGGCATGCCGAAGTTGCGACGGATCTTCTCTTTGGTTTCGCGCCCTTTCTGATGACCAATGATCATCACCGGGCGGCCATCCAGCCGTGCGATACCACCGACGATGGCTTTGTCATCGGCATAGGCACGATCGCCAGCCAGTTCTTCAAAGTCGGTAAAGATGTGTGCGATATAATCCAGCGTATAAGGGCGGCGCGGGTGGCGTGCCAATTGGGCAATCTGCCAGGCCCCAAGATCGGAAAAAATCTTGCGCGTCAGCTCAACGCTCTTTTCACGCAGGCGCTGAACCTCTTCGTCCAGATTAATATCTAATTTTTCGTCTTGACGGTTGACTGCAGTCAGCGAGTCAATTTTCGCTTCCAGCTCTGCAATCGGCTGTTCAAAATCAAGAAAATTCAGACTCATAGCATTCCTATTTTAGTCAAATTCCAGTTCCACCTGCTCATTACCTACCAGGGTCCGCAAATCTATCAACAAGCGGTCGGTCGGCGTCACGCGCCAGGTTGCGCCAAAACGCAGCCTTGCTCGTGCATCTTCCCGTTGATAGTAGAGATGCACTGGAATCGTCCCCGATCGATGGGGTTCCAACGACTGGCGGAGACGGTTCAAAAGCTGGTCATCAATTTGCCTGTCCGTCAGCGAGATAGCAAGCCCACGGGCGTATTTTTCACGGGCTTCACTGATATCCATTAACTCGCGGACCATCATTTTAAGCCCACCGCTGAAGTCATCAAAGCTGACCTGTCCAGTGGCGATCAGGATACGGTCTTTTTCCAACAAATGCTGGTATTTTTCCAACGCTTCGGTGAATAACATCACTTCCAGGCGGCCAGAACGGTCATCCAGCGTACAAATGCCGATACGATTGCCCCGTTTGGTCACCATAACCCGGGCGGCAATCACCAGCCCGACGGCGGTCGTCATCTTACCCCGTTCCGTCGGGTGCATATCTTTCAAACGCTGGCCACCGGCATAGCGTTCGATTTCTTTCAAATACTGGGTGATCGGATGGCCGGTAAGATAGAGCCCCAGCGTTTCACGCTCACCATCCAGCACCACCTGTTCCTGCCAGAGCGGTACGTTGGCGTAAGACTGCTCCACCTGCTCTGGCGCATCTGCCAACACACCAAACATATCAGCCTGGCCAATCGCTTCGGCTTTGGCATGCTGATCGGCCGCTTTCAGCGCATCGCCCAGCGAATGCATCAGCGCAGCACGGTGCGGCCCCAGGCGATCGAACGCCCCGGACATGATCAGTTTTTCCAGAATACGGCGATTCAGTTTTTTGACATCGGAGCGCGCGCACAGATCGAACAGATCTTTGAAGTATCCTTGTTCGCCACTGTTACGCGCTTCGATAATGGCCTCAATCGGCCCTTCCCCCACGCCCTTGATCGCGCCGATACCGTAAACGATCTCGCCTTCGTCATTGACGTGGAAATGGTATTGCCCGCTGTTGATATCCGGCGGCAGGATTTTCAGCCCCATGCGCCAGCACTCATCCACCAGCCCAACCACCTTATCGGTGTTATCCATATCGGCGGTCATTACCGCTGCCATAAACTCGGCGGGATAGTGGGCTTTCAGCCACAGCGTTTGGTACGACACCAGCGCATAAGCGGCTGAGTGCGATTTGTTAAAGCCGTAACCGGCAAACTTCTCTACCAGATCGAAGATTTTTACCGACAGTTCCCCATCGATACCGCGCGATTTAGCACCGTCTTCAAACCCGCCGCGCTGTTTAGCCATTTCGACCGGGTTCTTTTTACCCATCGCACGGCGCAACATGTCCGCACCACCCAGCGTGTAACCCGCCAGCACCTGGGCAATCTGCATCACCTGCTCCTGATACAGGATGATGCCGTAGGTCGGCTCCAGCACCGGTTTTAGCGACTCATGCTGCCACTGGATATCAGGATAGGAAATCTCTTCGCGCCCGTGCTTACGGTCGATAAAGTTATCTACCATGCCCGACTGCAAAGGGCCTGGGCGGAACAGCGCCACCAGTGCGATCATATCTTCGAAGCAGTCAGGCTTCAGGCGCTTGATCAGGTCTTTCATGCCGCGCGATTCAAGCTGGAATACCGCCGTGGTTTCCGAACGCTGTAGCATGTCGAAGCTTGGTTTGTCATCCAGCGGAATAGCGGCGATATCGATCGGTTCCAGCCCGGTCTTGGCGCGGCGAGCGTTGATCATCGCCAACGCCCAGTCGATGATGGTCAAGGTGCGCAGGCCAAGGAAGTCAAACTTCACCAGCCCAGCATATTCCACGTCGTTTTTATCGAACTGGGTAACCGGGTGGTTACCTTCAGCATCACAATACAGCGGCGCGAAGTCTGTGATTTTGGTCGGTGCGATCACCACCCCGCCCGCATGCTTACCGGCGTTACGCGTCACCCCTTCCAGCTTACGCGCCATGTCGATCAGCGCCCTGACTTCTTCGTCTGCCTCATAAATTTCTGGCAGCTGAGGTTCAGCGGCAAAGGCCTTTTCCAGCGTCATCCCCGGATCGGGTGGCACCAGCTTGGAGATACGGTCAACAAAGCCATACGGATGGCCCAATACGCGGCCCACATCGCGGATTACCGCTTTCGCCGCCATGGTACCAAAGGTGATGATCTGCGATACCGCTTCGCGGCCATACATGTCTGCCACATGTTCAATCACCAGATCGCGTTTTTCCATGCAGAAATCGACGTCGAAATCGGGCATCGATACACGTTCCGGGTTCAGGAACCGTTCGAACAGCAGGTCAAACTCCAGCGGATCCAGATCGGTAATTTTCAGCGCATAGGCCACCAGCGAACCCGCCCCGGAACCACGCCCTGGCCCTACCGGCACATCGTTATCTTTCGACCACTGGATGAACTCCATAACGATCAGGAAGTAGCCAGGGAAACCCATCTGGTTGATCACTTTCAGCTCAATGTCCAGACGTTCATCGTATTCTGGGCGGCGCTGAGCACGCACCTCTGGATCAGGAAACAGGAATTCGAGACGCTGTTCCAGCCCTTCTTTGGATTTGGCGACCAGGAAATCTTCGGTGGTCATTTCACCGGTAGGAAACTGCGGCAGGAAGTATTCGCCAAGGCGAATGGTAACGTTACAGCGTTTGGCTATTTCGACGCTGTTGAGCAGTGCCTCGGGGATATCGGCAAACAGCTCACACATCTCGTCTTCACTGCGCATAAACTGCTGCGGGCTGTAGTTACGCGGACGTTTGGGATCGTCGAGCGTAAAACCATCGTGGATCGCCACGCGGATTTCATGCGCATCGAAGTCGTCTTCCACCAGAAAACGGACATCGTTGGTGGCCACTACCGGCAAACCGCGCTCGGTAGCCAGCGCTACGGCGGCATGCAGATAGTTCTCTTCGTCTGCGCGACCGGTGCGGATCAGCTCCAGATAGTAGCTATCGGGGAAATATTCCTGATAAAACGCCAGGCATTGATCAACCTGCGCCTGGTTACCACGCAGTAAGAATTTGCCAACGTCGCCCATGCGCCCACCGGAAAGCAGGATCAACCCTTCACGGTGTTCGATCAGCCAATCGCGGTCAATAATCGGACCAGCGGCACCGTAACCGCGCTGATAGGCATTAGAGATCAACAGAGTCAGGTTTTGATAACCTTGGTTATTGGTCGCCAGCACGGTAAGTTGCGCCAATTCATCACCTAACACCTCGCTCTGCACATGGAAATCCGCACCGATGATCGGTTTGATCCCGGCACCATGCGCACTACCGTAAAACTTCACCAAGCCACATAGGTTGGTGAAATCGGTGACCGCTAAGGCGGGCATGGCAAGTTCGGCAGCTTTTTTCACCAACGGGCCGATCTTGGCTAGCCCATCAATCATGGAGTAGTCACTATGAACGCGCAGGTGAATAAAACGAGGTTCGGCCATATCGAGATACCAAGGTGTAGGGCCCAGCTTAGTGGGCCGAGGTTAACTCTTTGCTTTCAAGACTACTACAGTTCCAGTGCGCGTCTTACCGGCGCGAAACTGCGTCGATGGTGCTGAGTGGCCCCCAATGCTGCCAGTTTTTCCAGATGGAAAACGGTAGGGTAGCCTTTGTGCTGGGCAAAACCGTACTCGGGGAATACCCGATCCAGCTCGGCCATTTCGCGATCGCGTGTCACTTTCGCCAGGATGGATGCCGCGCTGATCTCTGCTACTCGGCTATCACCCTTAACCACCGCCTGCGAACGCATCGGCAAGCTGGGGCAGCGATTACCATCAATTAACACCATGTCGGGCGTGAGGGGCAAACCAGCCACCGCACGCTGCATCGCCAGCATGGTGGCATGCAGAATATTCAACCGATCAATCTCTTCCGGCTCAGCACGCCCCAGGCTCCAGGAGAGCGCCTTTTCCACGATCTCTTCGTACAACGCTTCGCGGCGCTTCTCGCTGAGTTTTTTGGAATCGGCCAACCCAACGATCGGCCGTGCAGGATCGAGGATCACTGCCGCAGTCACTACCGCGCCAACCAGCGGGCCGCGGCCCACTTCATCCACACCGGCAATCAGCCGGGCGACAGGATAAACAAAGGGTTCAATCATGCTTTTGCCAGCTCCAACACCGCCTGAGCGGCCTGCTCGTCTGCACCACAGCGAATACTCAGGTGCAGTTCAAGGAAAGTCTGTTTCAGTTGCTCAGCTTGCGGGCTCTCTTCCAGCAACGGCAACAGTGCCGCAGCCAGCTTATCCGGCACGCAGTCGTGTTGCAGCAGTTCGGGCACGATTTCACGCCCCGCCAGCAGGTTTGGCAGCGAAACGTACGGGGTTTTCACCAATCGCTCCGCCAACCAGTAAGTAAAGGGTTTCATGCGGTAACCCACGACCATCGGGCACTTCGCCAGCATACATTCCAGCGCTGCGGTACCAGAGGCCAACAGGGCGGCATCGCTGGCGATCATGGCTTCGCGCCCTTTGCCGTCCAGCAAATGCACCGTCAGTTCCGGTGCCACTTCGGCCTTGATGCGCTCGAACTGCTCACGCCGCTTAGCATTCACCAAAGGCACTACCACTTCCAGATCGGGATAGTGAGTACGCAGCTGCTGCGCCGTCTTGAGGAAATCCCCGCTCAACATTTCTACTTCAGCACCACGGCTGCCGGGCAGCAGCGCAAGGCAACGAGCATCAGGGGCAATCCCTAACGCAGCGCGTGCGGCCAGTTTATCCGGCTGCAGCGGCATCGCATCAGCCATAGTGTGGCCGATAAAGCGGCAGGGAACGTTGAAACGATCATAAAACGCTTTTTCGAAAGGGAGAAACGCCAACACCAGGTCGGTCGCTTTACCAATTTTGAAAACGCGCTTTTGACGCCAGGCCCAGACTGACGGGCTGACATAGTGAATAGTGCGGATACCGCGCTTTTTCAGGCGGCCTTCCAACGTGATATTGAAGTCTGGCGCATCGATACCCACAAATACGTCAGGTGCCAGCTCACTGAACCGGCGGGTAAGATCCCTGCGGATCTTCAACAGGCGTGGCAAACGC
Organism: Serratia sp. HNCC26DJ206; assembly: GCF_057180605.1. NCBI lineage: Bacteria > Pseudomonadati > Pseudomonadota > Gammaproteobacteria > Enterobacterales > Yersiniaceae > Serratia > Serratia sp. HNCC26DJ206. The sequence goes on along the minus strand of NZ_JBXUGP010000016.1, from coordinate 128,056 downwards.
TCAAGAACCTCTACCACTCCCATTACCGCCAGCTCTTCCATCTCATACCAGGCTTCACACCCTTCGGCCTGCATTAACGGGCCTGCCACACCAACAAAACGGGCTTCTGGATGCTGCACCTTAAGCGCGCGGATTAACCCGGCGCCAAGAATATCACCAGAGGTTTCCCCGGCGACCAATCCGATAGTCAATGGACGATTTGGCATAAATCAGCGAATAATCCCGCGGGTAGAACGGCTAAAGAAATCGAGGAACTGCTGCACCACTGGCTGCTCTTGCGCCAGGGTTTCGATTTCTGATTTGGCTTCATCCAACGTTTTCTCACTGCGATAAAGGATTTTGTAGGCGTTACGAATTGCCTGCATTTCATCTTTATCGAAACCACGGCGTTTCAGCCCTACGGCGTTAACCCCGAACGGCGTCGCATGGTTGCCTTGTGCGATGACAAAAGGAGGTACGTCCTGAGCCACACCGGAACAGCCCCCTACCATCACATGAGCACCGATAACGCAGAACTGATGGATAGCAGTCATACCACCGATAATAGCGTAGTCGTCAATCTCTACATGGCCCGCCAGCGTTGCATTGTTGGCAAGCACACAGGAATTACCGACCACACAATCATGTGCGATATGTACGTTAACCATCAGCAGGTTGTCGTTACCCACTTTGGTCAGACCCGTGCCCTGCGCTGTGCCACGATGGATAGTCACGCTTTCGCGAATACGGTTACGATCGCCAACCTCAACACGCGTTGGTTCACCGGCATATTTCAGATCCTGATTCACTTCGCCAATGGAGGCGAACTGATAAATCTGATTATCACGGCCGATCTTAGTGATACCGTTCACCACCACGTGAGATTTCAGTACCGTACCTGCGCCGATTTCCACCTGGGAGCCGACGTAGCAGAAAGGACCGATCTGCGCACCAGCGCCGATAACGGCACCCTCTTCAACGATCGCGCTAGGATGAATAAAGGCGGTTTTATCAATCACGGATTATGCCTCCCGGCTGCGGGCACACATCATGGTTGCTTCGCAGACAATTTTTCCGTCAACGGTCGCCACGCCTTTAAAGCGCGTCAGACCACGGCGGGTTTTTTCGAAAGTGACTTCCATGATCATCTGATCACCTGGCACCACAGGGCGCTTGAAGCGAGCTTCATCAATACCTGCAAAATAATACAATTCGCCCGGTTCCAGTTTACCTACGCTCTTGAATGCCAGAATGCCCGTGGCTTGCGCCATCGCTTCCAGAATCAACACGCCAGGGAAAATCGGTTTACCAGGGAAATGCCCCTGGAAAAACGGCTCATTAACAGAGACGTTTTTCACTGCACGCAGATATTTGTGCTCTTCAAACTCCAGTACACGGTCAACCAGCAAGAATGGGTAACGGTGAGGAAGCAGTTCCAAAATTTCTGCAATATCCAGAGTATGAGTGTCAGTAGTCAAAATACTCTTCCTGTCTCTAAAAACTGATGGCATCAACAACACGGCCTGCGTTGACCCCAAAAAGGGGATCATCATGCAGGCCGCAAATTAACAACTCTTTGCGCTTTTGGCTTTAAGGCCAACGCGTTTCGATGTGCACCCAGTAAGGCGGGCGGTGGTGATTAGTCTTTTCCGACTTTTCGTTCGACAGCTTTTAAGCGCTTGCTGATCTCATCGATATTCATCACCAACGCAGCGGTTTTACGCCAAACTTTATTGGGTTGTAACGGAATGCCCGAGGAGTATACCCCAGGTTCGGTAATTGGTCGCATAACCATTCCCATACCGGTGACAACAACCTTGTCAGCGATCTCCATATGGCCATTGATCACACTGGCCCCACCAATCTGGCAATAGCGGCCGATTTTCAGGCTGCCAGCCATAATCACACCACCGGCAACCGCGGTATTGTCGCCAATTACTACGTTATGCGCAATCTGGCACTGGTTATCAATGATAACACCATTCCCAATCAGAGTGTTATCCAACGCGCCGCGATCGATGGTGGTACAAGCGCCGATCTCGACACGATCGCCGATGATCACCGTGCCCAACTGCGGGATCTTGATCCAGTTGCCATGCTCGTTAGCATAGCCAAAACCATCAGCACCAATTACCGTTCCAGATTGGATCAGGCAGTGCTGGCCGATTTCAACTTCATGATAAATCGTAACATTTGCCCACAAACGCGTACCCGCACCAATGCGTGCGTGTTTGCCGATAAAACAGCCAGGGCCGATAACCACGTTATCGCCAAGTTCTACACCGGACTCAATAACCGCATTTGCCCCAATGGCAACATTTTTCCCAAGCCGAGCTTCCGGGGAAATCACCGCACTAGGCGCAATATCCGCTGCAGGTGCCGGCGTGGTATCCATCAATTGCGCCATACGCGCATAAGTCAGATAAGGGTTCTTAACCACCAGCGCCGCAGAGCGACAATGGGGTAAATCTGCAGAGGTCAAAACAACGGCACTCGCCTGGCAAGAAGCCAGCTGTTCTTGATAGCGGCTGTTTGACAAAAACGTGATTTGGCCAGCCTGTGCAGAATGCATAGAAGCAATGCCGGTGATGGCAATATCGCCATCACCGTGCAATTGTGCATCCAACTGCTGTGCTAAATCAGCCAGTCGAATCGAAGGCATGTTGTTATTTAACCTGTTTCAGCACGTCGGCAGTAATGTCTTTAGAAGTTCCTACGTAAGCAACCGCATTAGCGTCGATCACTACGTCATAACCTTCTTTGCTGGCAACGGCTTTCACGGCATCCTGAATACGACCCAGGATTTTGTTACGCTCTTCCATCTGGCGGCGACGGTTATCCTGCTCAAAAGCCTGAGCTTTCTGAGAGAACTGCTCGCGCTGTGCCATCACATCTTTTTCCATTTTGGCACGATCGCTCGCTTTCATGGTAGAACCGTCACGCTGCAGTTTCTGCATTTTAGTCTGCAGATCGCGTTCCATGTTCTGGAGTTCGCTCGCGCGGCCTTTAAACTCGCCTTCCAGTTGTTTAGCCACGGCTTCACGTGCTGGCAACTGTTGGAAAATACTGGAAACGTTAACGACAGCAATCTTGTCAGCTGCCTGAACGCCTGCTGAAGCAGCCATTGCTAAACCGAGGCCTGCGGCACACAACCACTTTTTCACTATAAACTCCTTACCATCACCCGTTTGTGTCACACGACACTTTGAAGTACACAATCTGCCAAACATGACACGCAACACAATGAGAATCCTCTCCCTTTGTTTTGATGTCAGTCTGGCATTTGCGATTCTTTTTAACTGCTTATACCCAGAAGTGAAACCCGTTACCAGGTTTTACCAATGTTAAACTGGAATTGCTCAGACTTGTCACCATCGTATTTCTTGATCGGGTCAGCATAAGAGAACACCAATGGCCCCAACGGTGACATCCATTGCACGGCAAGGCCTACAGATACGCGAATATTACTCGCTTTGCTGTAATCCGGAATATCGAACATACGTGTCTGGCTAGTGTTCTGCCACTTGGTATCCCATACCGTACCCGCATCCATAAACACGGAAGTACGCACTGAGTTGGCATATTTCTCGCTGATAAACGGCGTCGGTGTAATCAGCTCCAGGCTGGCAACAGCCATGGCGTTACCACCAACCGCATCGCTGGAATTACAGATAACCTGCGGCACGCTGCTACCCGGCGCATCATTACAAGTGTACGAGTTGGAGTTGTAGTAAACCGCTTTCGGACCAATGGTATTGGACTGGAAGCCACGCACGGTGCTTGAACCACCCGCATAGAAGTTCTCATAGAACGGCATCTCTTTACCGCCAAGACCATCGGCATAACCCACGCGACCACGGCCCAGCATCACCCAGGTAGCATCGTCGTCGATTGGCAAGTATTGCGTGCTATCCAACGTGAATTTGTAGTACGAGTTGTCAGAACCCGGTGCAACAACCTTGCCATTCAGCGTGGTACGGTTACCCGACGTCGGGAAATAACCACGATCCAGATTGTTGTAAGTCCAACCCAGCGTCAGCGGGAAGTCGTTCGCCGTATAGCTGGCGCGATTTATCAGATCCGGACTCTCACCGACTGAGTCCAGATAACGCCACATGGCAATCTGCGGCTTCATTTGCGACAGAGAGTTATGGACGTAACCTAAACCAGCGCGCAACGAGTTGTTCTCGTTGATCGGGAAGCCCAGCGTACCGTCTACACCATAGCTGCTGTTGGTATAATCAGACAGATCGGCGTTATTGGCCTTAAAGTCATTATAGAAGACGCGGCCACCCAAGCTGACACCATCCACGGTGAAGTACGGGTTGGTGACCGACAGCTCAGCATAGGTCTGGTAATCGTTCTTGGTACCGTTGATACCAACAGAGTAACCCGTACCCAGCCAGTTATCCTGCTGCACGCCTGCCTGGAAGCTGACGCCACTTTCAGTCCCGTAACCGACACCAAAGTTCAGCGTACCCGTGTTACGTTCTTTCACCTTGTAGACGACATCAACCTGATCCGGGGTCCCCGGTACACGCTGGGTTTCTACATCTACAGTTTCGAAGTAACCTAGGCGGTTCAGGCGATCTTTACCCTGTTCAACCTGATCGTTACCCAGCCATGCGCCTTCCATCTGGCGCATTTCGCGACGCAGTACGGCATCCTTGCTGGTATCGTTGCCTTCAAACTTGATGCGACGAACATAGAAACGGTTACCTGCGTCGATGTTAACCAGCAGCTTCACGGTTTTATCCGTATCGTTGATTTCAGGCTGAGTCTGTACACGCGGGTAGGCATAACCATAACGGCCCAACATCTTCTTGATGTTGTCTTCCATCTTGGTCACTTTGCTGCCGCTATACAGTTCACCTGGCTCTATTTTGGTCAACTGGGCAACTTCCGCCGAATGACCTGCTAGGTTGCCATTCACCACCACGCCTGAAAGCTTATACTGATCGCCTTCCGTAATGTTGATGGTGATATAAATCCCTTTTTTGTCCGGCGTCAGGCTAACCTGCGTCGAATCAATATTAAAACGGGCATAACCGCGGTCCAGATAGAAGCTGCGCAGGATTTCAAGGTCACCCGCCAGTTTCTGCTTCTGGTATTTACGATCGCCAACCACGTTCCACCATGGCACTTCATCACGCAATTGGAAGCGTGAGATCAGTTCATCGTTGGTGAAAGCATGGTTGCCAACAATATTGATCTGCTGGATCGTGGCGGAAACCCCTTCAGCGAACACCAGTTTCAGGTCAACACGGTTACGTGGCAACGGCGTCACAACCGCTTTTACCGAGGCACTGTATTTACCGACGCTGTAGTAGAAGTCTTCTAACCCTTTTTCAATGCTGGATAAGGTGGTGCGGTCGAGTGCTTCACCAACCCGGACGCCAGAAGCCTCCAGGTTTTGCTTGAGCATGTCCTCTTTCACCGACTTGTTGCCGGAGAAAGTGATGCTGGCAATGGTAGGGCGTTCCTTAACCTGAACAATCAGCGTATCACCATCGCGCAATACGCGAACATCCTCGAAGTTGCCAGTGGCAAACAAGGCATGGATGGTATTACTGATATCATCATCAGAGACGGTATCGCCTACGCGAACCGGCATGTTGAGTAACGCCGCACCGACGGCGACTCGTTGCAGGCCTTCGAAATGAATATCTTTCACTACGAACCCGTCTGCACCGTATACGGTGGCGCTGCCAAACAGCAGCGACGCTATGAGCAACTTTTTCATCGCCATCGTTGTTATGCGTTCTTCCTAACCTGTCCCCGCCCCTAAAGGCGAGAAAAATCATTGAAAAGTGCAAGACCCATTAGCAGTATCAACACGATCGAACCAATGCGATAACTGTAGTCCTGTACTCGCTCAGAAACCGGCCCCCCCTTCAGCTTTTCTATCGCCAGGAAGAGGAGATGCCCACCATCTAATACCGGTAATGGGAATAGGTTGATGATCCCTAGGTTGACACTAATCAACGCCAGAAACATCATATAATACACAAACCCAACCCCTGCTGACGCCCCTGCTCCCTGTGCTATGGAAATCGGGCCACTCAGATTGCTCAGCTTTACATCACCGGTGATTAATTTACCCAGCATATTGACCGTCAGCCGCATTAGCTGCCAGGTTTTGTCCCCAGCCTGATATAACGCAGGGAACGGCCCATACTGGCGAATCGTCTTATATTCGTCAGGCAGCGGTAGCACTTTCGGTATTATGCCTGCAAAACCTACCGTTTTATCTTTTCCCACCGGCTTTGTATCCGGTATCAGCGTTAAAGACAAGGGGGTGCCGTTTCTTTCGATCCCTAAAACCAACGGTTTACCCGGGCCATCATGGATCCGTTTAACCAAGGTTGACCAACGCCCAAGCAACTGACCATCGACTTTAACGATCCTGTCCCCTGTTTGTAAACCTGCCTTTTGCGCTGCGGACCCCTGTTGCACTTCTGCAAGCACAGATTCTATCTGCGGACCACGCGGGATCATGCCTAGGGAACGGACAGGATCTTCTTTGTCCGGCTCAAAACTCCAATGACGCAGATCCAGAGTTTTGCTCACCACCTGTGAAGAACCGAACGGGGCAACCCCTACCTCGGTTTGCACATCACCAATTTTACTCACCAGTGCCAGCCGAACGGATTCCCAATCAGGCGTTTCGATACCGTCAACGGACTTAAGTTCCATACCTGGGGAAATTTCTGCAATGGCAGCAATGGATTGTGGAGCAATTTCACCAATAACCGGGCGGAAACTCGGCACGCCGATGATGAAGACGATCCAGTAAGCAAGGATAGCAAACAGGAAGTTGGCGATGGGGCCAGCGCTGACAATCGCCGCGCGCTGCCAGACTGTTTTATTATTGAATGCCTGATGGCGCTGCTCCGGTGCAACCGTTTCTACGCGCTCATCAAGCATTTTGACATAGCCGCCAAGAGGAATCATGGCGATAACATATTCGGTGCCCAGGCGGTCGGTACGGCGCCACAGCGCCCGACCAAAACCAATGGAGAAGCGTTCTACACGGACACCACAGCGACGGGCCACCCAAAAGTGCCCGAACTCATGTACGGTGATCAATACACCCAGAGCAATAACAAACGCTACCAAGTTCCAGAGCACGCTGACCATATAAACCTTTCACTCCCCCGCCGATGACGGATTAAAACACTAACAGCATCAAGCAGGCAAATACAGGCACTGCTGCGGTCAAACTATCAATACGATCCAGTATCCCGCCGTGCCCTGGTATCAAATGACCACTGTCTTTGATACCCGCTTCACGTTTGAACATACTTTCAGTGAGATCGCCTAGCACCGAAGCCAGCGCAGCAATCACTGAACACACCAGTAAAGTGACCGGAACAATATTCAACGGCGCATAGCGGCCAAACAGCCACGAAATCACCGCCGAAGTCACCAACCCACCGATCAGCCCTTCCCAGGTTTTCCCCGGAGAGACCTTCGGTGCCAGTTTATGCTTACCGAATAATTTGCCGAACATATAGGCACCGGAATCGGCCCCCCACACCAGCAACATAACGTACAGCAGCCACCAGGCACCGGTAAAATGATTCTGCTCATAGCCGAACTGGCGCAAGGCCACCATCCCCCAGAAGAACGGGACAATGGTCAACAAGCCGAACACCAGACGCAACGGGCGCGAATGACGCCACAGAGCAGCGGAGCCAGGATAGAAAAGCACCAGTAGCAACGCGACCAGCCACCAGACCAGCGACAGCCACAGCGGCACCACGACCTGTAACTGATCGGCGGTGTGGTGAGAGGCGGGCACACTGAGCATCATCAGTGCCAGCAGGAAGCCGCATAATATCGCCAACCATAGGCGTTGAGCACGCGTGGCGAAACCGGCAAGCTGTCCCCATTCCCAGGCTGCTAACATGCACACAGCGAGTGTGACCAAGGCGAAGCCCAGCGGCGGCAGCAGAAACAGCGCTGCGATAACCAGCGGAATTAAAATTAGAGCAGTGATGAGGCGATACTTCAGCAAAAGTTCCCCCTAAGGCGCATTGGTGCCGATAGGTGTTGTTCCCCCGAAGCGACGCTCACGTTGTGCAAATGCATTCAGCGCACCTTCAAAGACAAGTTCATCAAAATCAGGCCAGAGTACATCAGTAAAGTAAAGCTCGGCGTAAGCAATTTGCCACAACAAGAAGTTACTTATGCGATGTTCGCCACCGGTACGGATCACTAAATCCACTGGTGACAGATCGCTCATGCAGACACGTTCACTCAGCAGTTCCTCGCTGATCTGTTCCGGGTGCAATACACCTTGCTGAACTTGCTCGGCCAGATCCCTCACTCCCTGAATGATATCCCAACGGCCACCATAGTTGGCGGCGATGTTCAACGTCAGGCCATCGTTGTTTTCTGTCAGTTGCTCAGAGCGACGAATACGCTCCTGCAAACGAGCGCTGAAACGGCTGATATCGCCGATCACACGCAGCCTGACGTTATGTTTATGCAAACTTTTTACTTCACTGTCCAGTGCGCGCACGAACAGTTCCATCAGGGCAGACACTTCCTGTGCCGGGCGATTCCAGTTCTCACTGCTGAAGGCGTAAAGCGTGAGCGCATCCAAATGATTACTGGCAGCAAAACTGACCGCGCGGCGTACTGACTTCACTCCTGCTTTATGACCGAAGACACGTAACTTACCCTGACGTTTAGCCCATCGTCCGTTGCCATCCATAATAATAGCGACATGACGCGGCCCTTGAGCAGACAGATTAGCTTCTTGTTGGTTTGCGGACGACATAACTCGTACTTATTCCCTCGGTAGAAACACAACAGCCTTACCGGAACGTTCAACCCTAGCGCGCAAAAAAAGCCGTGTGCCTGACACAGCTTTTTAGTCTGCTCACCTTGCGCCCCCAGAAAACGCCTGGGAAATATCGGTTCATGACGCACCAATCCGGCCATTATTCAACGGTATATCCGATGATTATGGCGCAGACTATACCACCTCCGCGAAGCGCGAACAAACGGCCCCACGGCTGCAAACGCAATTTGCAAACAAAATCAGACAATACGCTACAGATTAAACACGCAATGCACGGGCCACGCTGCGAGCTATTTCACGCGCCTGACGATCGATGTCCAAAACCCCCTCAACACAGGAGGGTTCCTGCAACGCCAAGCGTTCGACCACTTTTTGATTCACCGTAGCAATGTCGGTAAATCGAATCTCTTCCTGCAAGAATGCCGCCACGGCGACTTCGTTGGCCGCATTGAGCGCCGTCGTTGCCGCTTGGCCAGCATCGAAGGCGGCAATCGCCAGATACAGGCATGGATAACGCTCACGTTCCGGTTCAGAGAAGGTCAGCGCGCCTATACGGCAAAAATCGAGCGCAGCCACCCCAGAATGAATCCGCTGCGGGTAGGCCATCGCATGAGCGATCGGGGTGCGCATATCTGGCGTACCTAATTGAGCGAGCACGCTACCATCAGCATAGCGCACCATGGAATGGATCACCGACTGCGGATGCAAGATGACTTCCATTTGCTCGGCTGAGGCATTAAACAACCAGCGGGCTTCGATGTATTCCAGGCCTTTGTTCATCATAGTGGCGGAATCCACCGAGATCTTGCGGCCCATCGACCAATTAGGGTGCGCACAGGCCTGATCAGGCGTCATGGCGGCAAACTGCGCCAGTGGCGTGGTACGGAATGGCCCGCCAGAACCGGTCAGAACAATACGCGAAACGCCGTGTTCCTGCAGAGAAGAGTATCCCAGCTGGCGCTGAATGCTCTCAGGCAAACTCTGGAAAATAGCGTTATGCTCGCTGTCCAGCGGCAGCAACTGTGCCTGGCTCTTTTGCACCGCCTCCATAAACAGCCTGCCACAGGTCACTAACGACTCTTTGTTCGCCAACAGCACCTGCTTACCGGCGCGAACAGCGGCTAAGGTTGGCAACAATCCTGCGGCCCCGACAATGGCAGCAGCCACCTGATCAACGTCGTCCAGTGCGGCCAGTTCGCAAGCAGACTGCTCACCCGCCAGCACCTCGGTTTTTATCGCATTTTCCGCCAGGATGATCCGTAATTCGCGCGCGGCGCTTTCATCGGCCATAGACACATAAGCAGGGCGAAACTCCATGCACTGCTGCGCCATCACCGCCACATTACGGCCAGCTACCAGTGCTTTGATCGCGAAAAGGTCGGGATTCTCCCTGACCACGGCCAGGGTGCTGGTGCCCACAGAGCCAGTGGAGCCCAGAATAGTCAGTTGCTTCATGAGTTTGCTCTGAATCACTGTCTGATGAGATCGGAAGTGTTCCAGTGTGTAACCTGAACCACCGCTTGTCCATGATCTTTCAGTACGATAAAACGGGATCTTCGCCACAAAAAATAAAGCGCCGACCAAGCGACGCTTTATTTCTGCGCGATGCTGATTAGAACTCCATCAGCTCTTTTTCTTTGTCTGCCAGCGCCGCATCAAGCAGCTTGATGTAGGCATCGGTCATCTTTTGAATATCGTCCTGTGAACGACGATCTTCGTCTTCGCTGATTTCTTTGTCTTTCAGCAGTGCTTTCACTTTATCGTTGGCATCACGGCGCACGTTACGCACGGCAACGCGCCCCTGCTCAGCTTCACCACGCACCACTTTGATCAGATCTTTACGGCGTTCTTCAGTCAGCGGCGGAAGCGGAACACGGATCACGCTACCGGCTGAGCTTGGATTCAGGCCGAGATCGGATGACATAATGGCTTTTTCTACTGCCGAACCCAAAGAGCGATCAAACAGGTTGATTGCCAGAGTGCGGGAGTCTTCTACGGTCACGTTGGCCAACTGACGCAGCGGCGTTGCCGAACCGTAGTATTCCACCATGATGCCGTCCAGAATGCTTGGAGAAGCACGGCCGGTACGGATCTTGCTGATTTGATTTTTGAATGCTTCGACGCTTTTTTCCATGCGTGAATCAGCATCTTTTCTGATTTCATTAATCACGTTGCGAACCCTTGGAAGCTGGTTACTTGGCAGGCAATACAACACGTAGAGCCCGTGAATGTTAATCAAGGGGGAGCGCACAACGCCCGGCGTTAACCGCTCCCGCAATCCCCTTCATACTTGAAGCCGCGGCGCTGTTGGCGGCAACCCCTTGTACTTCGGGTATAAACTTGGCTGGGCACCTTTATTTGGTGATCAGCGTGCCTTCGCTCTCACCCATCACCACACGGCGCAGTGCGCCCGGCTTATTCATGTTGAACACGCGGATAGGCAAGCCATGGTCGCGCGCCAGCGTAAACGCCGCCAGATCCATCACTTTTAACTCGCGCTCCAGCACATCCTGATAGGTTAACTGTTCGTACAGCGTTGCATCTGGGTTTTTCACCGGGTCAGCGGAGTATACACCATCCACTTTAGTCGCTTTCAATACCACATCGGCTTCAATTTCGATCCCACGCAGACAAGCGGCAGAATCGGTGGTGAAAAACGGGTTACCGGTACCGGCAGAGAAAATCACCACACGGTTATTGCGCAGCAGGCTGATCGCCTCTGCCCAACTGTAGTTATCACACACGCCGTTCAGCGGAATTGCCGACATCAGGCGAGCGTTCACATAGGCGCGGTGCAGTGCATCACGCATAGCCAGGCCGTTCATCACGGTCGCCAGCATTCCCATGTGATCGCCCACGACGCGGTTCATGCCGGCTTGTGCCAGGCCCGCACCGCGGAAAAGGTTACCACCGCCAATAACTACACCGACCTGAATTCCTAGTTCGACCAGCTCTTTGACTTCCTGAGCCATGCGATCCAGAACGCTCGCGTCGATACCAAAACCTTCTGCACCTTGCAGGGCTTCACCACTCAGTTTGAGCAGGATACGCTGATAAACGGGTTTTGCATTGGTTGCCATGGTGTTCTGTCCTAAGAAGCAGTAATAGTATTGGGGGTTTGGACCGATACGCTGCGCCTGTGCTGAGTATAGCTGCACAGCGCCCGCCATCGGATTATCTCTGGCTGGATAAAATGGAACCGCCTGACGGCGGCTCCATTAACAGGCATTAAGACTGTTTGCTCATTGCTGCAACTTCAGCAGCAAAGTCAGTTTCAACTTTCTCGATGCCTTCACCCACTTCGAAGCGGATGAAATTGGTTACGTCAGCGTTGTGCTCTTTCAGCAGTTGACCAACGGTTTTGGCAGGATCCATCACGAAAGGTTGACCGGTCAGAGAGACTTCGCCGGTGAATTTCTTCATGCGGCCTTCAACCATTTTCTCTGCGATTTCTTTCGGCTTGCCAGACTGCATGGCGATGTCCAACTGAACCTGGTACTCTTTTTCTACCACTTCAGCAGACACATCTTCAGGCTTCACGAACTCAGGCTTGCTTGCCGCAACGTGCATTGCCAGCTGTTTAACCAGCTCTTCGTCAGCACCTTTTGCCGCCACCAGTACACCGATGCGTGCGCCGTGCAGATAGCTACCCAGCACTTCGCCTTCCAGAGCAGCTACGCGGCGAATATTGATGTTCTCACCAATTTTTGCCACCAGCGCTACGCGCTCTTCTTCAAACTGCGCTTTCAGCACGTCAACGTCGGTGATTTTGCCTGCAACAGCCGCATCCAGCACTTTATTAGCAAACGCCTGGAAACCAGCATCTTTAGCTACAAAGTCAGTCTGGCAGTTAACTTCCAGAATCATGCCGTAGTTGCCTTCGATCTTGGTTTTGATCACGCCGTCAGCAGCTACGTTGCCTGCTTTTTTCGCCGCTTTGATCGCACCAGACTTACGCATATTTTCGATAGCCAGTTCGATGTCGCCGTTAGATTCAACCAGCGCTTTCTTACATTCCATCATGCCTGCAGCAGTACGCTCACGCAGTTCTTTTACCAAAGCAGCGGTAATATCAGCCATTTCTTTTTCCTCGGTTATCTCACGTGGAGACAGTTCTCATTCAGATAAGCAAAGGGGGCCTTTAAAGGCCCCCCTAACCAACATATTCAATACCTGGTTAATAAGGGCTTGACCTTATTATTCAGCTTCTACGAAGCTTTCTTCCGCCTGAACGGCCAGATCTTGAGAACGACCTTCACGGACGGCGGCAGCAACGGCAGTCAGGTACAATTTGATTGCACGGATTGCGTCGTCGTTACCAGGGATAATGAAGTCAACGCCGTCTGGATCGGAGTTGGTATCAACGATAGAGAATACCGGGATACCCAGGTTGTTGGCTTCTTTGATCGCGATGTGTTCGTGATCGGCATCGATAACAAACAGAGCGTCTGGCAGACCCCCCATGTCCTTGATACCACCCAGAGAGTTTTCCAGCTTATCCAATTCACGAGTACGCATCAGCGCCTCTTTCTTGGTCAGCTTGTCAAAGGTGCCATCTTGAGACTGGATTTCCAGATCTTTCAAACGTTTGATTGACTGACGAACGGTTTTCCAGTTAGTCAGCATGCCGCCCAACCAGCGATGGTTCACGAAGAACTGGTCGCAGGTGTTGGCATATTCTTTTACCGCTTCGCTTGCTGCGCGCTTGGTACCAACGAACAGGATCTTACCTTTACGGGAAGAGATCTTGGTCAGCTCAGCCAAGGCTGCGTTGGCCATTGGTACGGTTTTTTCCAGGTTGATGATGTGAACCTTGTTACGTGCGCCGAAGATGAAAGGCTTCATTTTCGGGTTCCAGTAACGGGTCTGGTGACCAAAGTGTACACCGGCCTGGAGCATGTCGCGCATGGAAACAGTTGCCATGATTAAACCTCTATAGAGTGATTGGGGTTATGCCTCCACGTATCCCATAACGCCGACCCGGACAATGACCTCAGTCATCTCAAGGCACCCCGGCGAATGTGTCGATACGTGTGTGTTATTTACACAATGTGAGTGCAGTTAAAGTATCTCGGTCATTTCCGCACCACTTACAAAGATTGAAGTGCGGATCTGCCGGCGCGCTTTATACCATAAACCCGCCCCTGACACCAACATTTGTTGCATTTGCACCGCCGTTTCGAAATCAAATTTGGCAGCCTCTGGCCGGGCTGATACCATAAGTCCAAGCCTTTCCTTAATACTGTCTACGATAAGACACCTGCGGACTAATTTCATGGCAATCTCAATTAAAACACCTGATGACATCCAAAAAATGCGCGTTGCAGGCCGCTTGGCCGCTGAAGTGCTGGAGATCATCGAGCCGCACGTCAAACCTGGCGTGACCACCGGCGAACTGGATCGAATCTGTCATAGCTATATCACCAACGAACAGCAGGCCATTTCTGCCTGCCTGGGTTATCACGGCTTTCCGAAATCCGTCTGTATTTCGGTAAATGAAGTGGTGTGCCACGGTATCCCGAGTGATGAAAAAGTGCTGAAAGACGGCGATATCGTCAACATCGACGTGACCGTGATCAAAGACGGTTTCCACGGCGATACTTCCAAGATGTTTATTGTCGGCACCCCCACTATTCTGGGCGAGCGCCTGTGCCGTATTACGCAGGAAAGTCTGTATCTGGCGCTGAAAATGGTCAAGCCGGGTATCCGCCTGCGTACCCTGGGTAAGGCGATCCAGCAGTATGTAGAAGCCGAAAAATTCTCCGTGGTGCGCGAATATTGCGGCCATGGCATTGGTGAGGTGTTCCACGAAGAACCCCAGGTACTGCATTACGATGCTGATGATGGCGGCGTCGTGCTGCAAGCCGGTATGGCCTTCACCATCGAACCTATGGTGAATGCAGGTGATTACCGCATCCGCACCATGAAGGACGGTTGGACGGTAAAAACTAAAGATCGCAGCTTGTCGGCACAGTATGAGCATACTATTGTGGTCACTGATAACGGCTGCGAAATAATGACGTTGCGCAAGGATGACACCATCCCCAACATCATTACGCACGAACAACAGTAAGCACTGCTGTTTCTGGTCACAAGCCGGCTGATGCCGGCTTTTTTATGGGCTGCGAATCATGTCTGAAAATTATCGTGAGCAAGACACACCGGTCAATCTGCAACAGGCCGTGCCAAAGCAGCCTGAGTCCCCCAACGCCTATGGCGATGAAGAGCTCAACTGCGTGGCGCTCAAACAGCGCCTTGAGCTTTTCCAACAGTGGCTGGCGGCGGCCTTCAATGCCGGTTCCAGCGCCGAAAGCCTGGTGGCTGCCCGCAGTAAATTCATTGACCGGCTGCTGCGCCGCTTGTGGGTGTTCTACGGTTTTGAAGCTATCCCGGAAACCGCGCTGGTTGCCGTAGGCGGTTATGGCCGTGGCGAGTTGCACCCGCTTTCCGACATCGACGTGCTGGTGCTCAGCCAACACCGCCTGAACGATGAACAGGCAGCCCGCGTAGGTGAGTTGATTACCCTGCTGTGGGATCTGAAGCTGGAAGTCGGCCACAGCGTGCGGACGTTAGAAGAATGCCTGCTGGAAGGGCTGGCCGATCTGACCGTTGCCACTAACCTGATCGAATCACGCATGATCTGCGGCGATGTCGCCCTGTTCCTGCAAATGCAGAAACACATTTTCAGCGATGGTTTCTGGCCATCGCCCGAATTCTTCCACGCCAAAGAGCTCGAACAACAGGAGCGCCACCAGCGTTACCACGGCACCAGTTACAACCTGGAGCCGGATATCAAAAGCAGCCCCGGCGGCCTGCGCGATATCCATACCTTGCTGTGGGTGGCACGACGCCACTTTGGTGCTACCTCGCTGGACGAAATGGTTGATTTTGGTTTCCTGACCCAGGCCGAGCGCAACGAACTGAAAGAGTGCCAGAGCTTTCTGTGGCGCATCCGTTTTGCCCTGCATCTGGTGCTGCCGCGCTACGACAACCGCCTGCTGTTTGATCGCCAGCTCAGCGTGGCCCAGTTGCTGCGTTACGAAGGCGAAGGCAATGAGCCGGTAGAGCGCATGATGAAAGATTTCTACCGTATGACGCGTCGCGCCAGCGAACTGAATCACATGCTGCTGCAATTGTTTGACGAGGCGATTCTGGCGCTGGATGCCACGGAAAAACCGCGCCCGCTGAATGACGATTTCCAACTGCGTGGCGATCTGATCGATCTGCGCGACGAAACGCTGTTTATTCGCCAGCCAGAAGCCATCATGCGCATGTTCTACCTGATGGTGCGTAATCGCGAAATCAAAGGGATTTACTCCACCACGGTGCGCCAGTTGCGCCATGCGCGCCGTCACCTGAAGCAGCCCCTGTGCAATATTCCCGAAGCCCGCGATCTGTTTATGGCCATTCTGCGCCATCCCGGTGCGGTTTCGCGCGCATTGGTGCCCATGCATCGTCACAGCGTGCTCTGGGCCTATATGCCGCAGTGGGGCAACATCGTCGGCCAGATGCAGTTTGATCTGTTCCATGCCTATACCGTTGACGAGCACACCGTCCGTGTCCTGCAAAAATTGGAAAGCTTCGCCGATGAAGAAACGCGCCCACGCCATCCGCTATGCGTAGAGCTATATCCCCGCTTGCCGCATCCTGAACTGCTGTTACTGGCGGCGCTCTTCCACGATATTGCCAAAGGGCGCGGTGGCGATCACTCCATTCTTGGCGCGCAGGACGCACTGGAGTTTGCTGAGCTGCACGGCCTGAACTCCCGTGAAACGCAGTTGGTTGCCTGGCTGGTACGCTGCCACCTGCTGATGTCCGTCACCGCTCAACGGCGCGATATCCAGGATCCTAACGTGATCCAGCAATTCAGCAGTGAAGTGCAGAGCGAAACCCGCCTGCGTTATCTGGTGTGCCTGACGGTGGCGGATATCTGCGCCACTAACGAAAACTTGTGGAACAGTTGGAAACAGAGCCTGTTGCGCGAACTGTATTTCGCTACCGAAAAGCAACTGCGCCGCGGCATGCAGAACAGCCCGGATCTGCGTGAACGCGTGCGCCATCACCGCCTGCAAGCGCTGGCGTTGCTGCGCATGGATAATATCGACGAAGAGGCACTGCACCACATCTGGAGCCGTTGCCGCGCCGATTACTTCCTGCGCCATTCACCAAATCAGCTGGCGTGGCATGCCCGCCATCTGTTGGTGCATGACTCGACCAAACCGCTGGTGCTGGTCAGCCGTCAACCTACGCGCGGGGGCACCGAGATCTTTATCTGGAGCCCGGATCGCCCTTACCTGTTTGCCGCCGTGGTCGGTGAACTGGATCGGCGTAACCTCAGCGTGCACGACGCCCAGATCTTCACCAACCGTGACGGGATCGCCATGGACACCTTTATTGTGCTGGAGCCGGACGGCAGCCCGCTGGCACAGGATCGCCACGCTGCGATCCGCCATGCGCTGGAGCAAGCGATCACCCAGCGGGAATATCAGCCACCGCGCGCGCGCCGCCCCTCCTCCAAACTGCGCCATTTCAGCGTACCGACCGAGGTTAATTTCCTGCCGACCCATAACGATCGTCGCAGCTATCTGGAACTGATTGCTCTCGATCAGCCCGGCCTGCTGGCGCGGGTCGGTGAAGTGTTTGCCGCGCTTGGGCTGTCGCTGCATGGCGCACGTATTTCCACCATCGGCGAGCGGGTCGAGGACTTATTTATTTTGGCCGACAGCGATCGGCGTGCTCTGAATCCAGAAACGCGCAGAAAGTTGGAACAACGGTTGACAGAGGCACTCAATCCAAACGATAAAATGTGATATACCCGGCATACTTCAAGTTGCAGGTGTGTTGGCTACGCGTGCTCACCCTAGTCACCTACCTAAGTAGGCTCCTAGGGATTCGCTCGCTTGCCGCCTTCCTGCAACTCGAATTATTTAGGGTATACAAGTAACCTTTCGTAACTAAAACCAGGACAGAGAACAGAATGCAGCAATTACAGAACGTTATTGAAAGCGCCTTCGAACGCCGTGCGGATATCACCCCGGCTAACGCAGACACCGTAACGCGTGAAGCGGTAAACCAAGTGATCGCCTTGCTGGACAGCGGCGCTCTGCGCGTTGCCGAGAAGATTGACGGTCAGTGGGTAACGCATCAGTGGCTGAAAAAAGCCGTGCTGCTTTCTTTCCGCATCAACGACAACAAAGTTATGGACGGTGCCGAAACCCGTTACTACGACAAAGTGCCGATGAAGTTCGCCGATTACGACGAAGCGCGTTTCCAGAAAGAAGGCTTCCGTGTGGTGCCACCGGCAACCGTCCGTCAGGGCGCATTTATCGCTCGCAACACCGTGCTGATGCCGTCTTATGTCAACATCGGTGCCTACGTCGATGAAGGCACCATGGTTGATACCTGGGCCACCGTGGGCTCCTGCGCGCAAATTGGTAAAAACGTTCACCTGTCTGGCGGTGTCGGCATTGGTGGCGTGCTGGAACCACTGCAAGCCAACCCAACCATCATCGAAGACAACTGCTTCATCGGCGCACGTTCCGAAGTGGTGGAAGGGGTGATCGTAGAAGAAGGTTCGGTGATCTCAATGGGCGTTTATCTCGGCCAAAGCACCCGCATCTATGACCGTGAAACCGGCGAAGTGCACTATGGCCGCGTACCTGCTGGCTCAGTGGTGGTTTCTGGCAACCTGCCTTCCAAAGACGGTTTATACAGCCTGTACTGCGCGGTGATCGTGAAGAAAGTCGACGCTAAAACGCGCGGCAAAGTCGGGATTAATGAGTTGTTACGCACCATCGACTAATATTGAAGAGCGGGTGAATATCACCCGCTCTTTTTTTGCCTTCAATACGCGAACCGTCACAGTCTCTGGCGGCAGTTTTCACCATAATTCTCACAGTGAAACATCCCTGATGAATGTCAATTTTCAGCTAACATCACTGAGAATTGAAATGAAACCGGTGTAAAATCCATTAAAAGGTGACGCGATTATGTATGACAACCTGAAAAGCTTAGGAATCAATCAACCGGAAGATGTCGATCGCTATAGCCTGCGTCAGGAGGCCAATAACGACATTCTCAAGATTTATTTCCGCAAGGACAAAGGCGAGTTCTTTGCCAAAAGCGTTAAGTTCAAATATCCGCGTCAACGCAAGACCGTAGTAGCCGACAATGCGGGTCAAGGTTACAAAGAAATCCACGAAATTAACCCCAATCTGCGCTACGTGATCGACGAGTTGGATCAGCTTTGCCAACGCGATCAGATCGAAGTGGATCTGAAACGTAAAATTCTTGACGACCTGCGCCATCTGGAAAACGTGGTTTCCCACAAGATTGCCGAGATTGAATCCGATCTGGACAAACTGACTCGCGGTAAATAGCCCCAGCAACAAGGCATTAAACCCGCCTGTTACTGAGTTCACATTTTGACCGTTCCCGGTATGCTAGGGTTAACCTGTCATCAAGATAGGATTGTTACTGCTTAGCAGGCAAAACCTAACTCTTTAACGTTTCCCGCGTATTGGCCTGGGGAGCAGTTAAGGGGTTAGGTTTTTTTTTGCCCTGCATGACCCGGTAATCTATATCATCCAAGGAAAACAGATGAGAATTGAATTATTCCCCAACCAAGAGTTACTCACCACGCAGGCGGTCACTGACATTTTACAGGCCATGCGAGAACGCTCACGCTTTAACTTTGCCCCAACCGGTGGATCAACACCCTTGGCGTTGTATCAAGCATTAACCCCACATCTGTGTAATAACCCGCAATATCGCCATGTGCATTATTACACGCAGGATGAAGTGCCGTTTCATCCGTTTGAGAACGATCAGGGTGCCATTTATCGCCACTTACAACGCCATCTGTTCGAACCTGCCGGAGTACCTGATGAACGGATCCATGCACTGAACGGTAGCAATTATTCTCAAGCGGACCGGCAGATAGAAGCGGATGGAGGTATAGATTTACTGATTCTGGGGCTAGGCAGCGATGGACATATCGCCGCTAATCTGCCGGGTTCGTCGTTTGACAGCGAAGCACGCCGGATTGCTGTTGATCGCAATAACCCCGAACTGACAGCCTTATTGGCAAACGAAGTAGGAGGTAAAGAGTTCGTTCCTGACGCTTATTTCTCTCTAGGGCTCAAAACTATCATGCAAGCCAAAAATATCCTGCTGTTGGTAACCAGTGAGAAAAAAGCGCCAATACTGAAAAAGACGCTGGAAGGCCCGCTGACGGAAGCCATCCCTGCTTCCATACTGCGCTTGCACCCGGCGTGCACATTGTTTGCCGATCTCGACGCAGCACAGTTGCTTACCAACAGCCACGAGCGTTGAGCATCGCAAGAAACACTGCGGCCAGGGGTTTATTATTTCAGCAATAAACCCCACTGCTCGACCCAAGGGCAGGACACCACTTCTGGCTCGGGTTGTTCCTGCGCATCGATTTCCAAGACGGTTCCCACCCGTGTTGCCCCTTGCTCCTGCAGCAGCGCATCAAAAGCACGCCCGGCACCGCAGAAGTTGTCGTAGCTGCTGTCACCGAGCGCAATCAGCCCATAATGCAGTTCCGGCTGATAACCGACCTGATCGCGCAAGGCATGAAACAGCGGCGCAATGCTATCCGGCAGATCGCCCTGCCCGGTGGTCGACGTCACCACTAACACATAGTGCTGGCGATAAAACTGCCAGGCCTCCAGTTCCCCTTCTTCAAACAGTTTGACCTCATGGCCCTGCTCTTTAAGGATATTTTCCGCTTCTTCCGCCACCAGCAATGAATTACCGTAGATCGTCCCTACGAAAATACCAACCTGAGCCATCGCTCCTGCTCCTTTGATGATTTCTTTGGATATGTCTTAAAAAATGCTCAGTTATCCTGACCGTTAGCCGTGGGAAACTCAACCCCAGCAAGCTCAGGGATAACGTCGAGCCAGCCAAATTGAGACATCACCCCCTGCCAAGTCGCATCCCAAGGGGCGGAAATATGCAGCTTTTCACCGGTAATGGGGTGATTAAGTTGCAGATGGCTGGCGTGGAGCATCAGGCGCGGGCAGGCAAAATGCTGTGCCATACCGCGATTCTGGCGCAGATCGCCATGTGCGGTATCTCCAATGATCGGATGGCGGATATGCACCATATGACGGCGCAACTGATGCTTACGGCCGGTTTCCGGCTTCAGTTCAACCAGGCTGTAGCGCGAGGTGGCATAACGGCCAATCGCCACCGGCATTTCCACCGTGGCTAAAGACCGGTAATGGCTCACCGCCGATTTTGGGCCTTTATCTGGGTCGGCATGCTTATCCGCCAGTTTGTCCAGCTCTTCCGTCAGCGCATAATCGATAGTGCCTTCTTCAAGCACATAACCCCGCACCACCGCATGATAAGTTTTCTGCACTTCATGCCGTTCAAACTGCTGCGACAGCATGCGCGCAACGTCGCTGGACAACGCCATCAGTAATACGCCGGAAGTGGGGCGATCGAGGCGATGCACGGTAAATACATGCTGGCCAATCTGATCGCGCACGGTTTGCATCACAAACTTGGTTTCATGACGATCCAACCAACTACGATGCACCAACCAGCCCGCAGGTTTGTTGACTGCAATCAGGTGTTCGTCCTGATACAAAACTTTCATATAAAGATATTCCTAATTCAAGACCGGCCTTCGTACCCATCCCAGTAGGTAGCAACAGCGGCATCCACCAGTATCTGGCGCTGTTTTTGCGGGTTATCTGCTGAATATTTTTGGTTGATAAATATACTTTTCTGTTCCGATTCTTGAAGGAATTCGGGGCTGCGGAAATACGCCTCACGCTGCTGAGCCTGCTGGCGCGTTAGCCCTTTTGCCCGATCGGCTTTCCCTGTCTCATAGAACTGCTTAAAAAACGGTGTGGCGTGCTTTATCGAGCCTGAAATATCCATTCGGCTATTGGGATCAAAATGCACCTGATCCAATTGATAAACAGCACGCTTGGCGTGGCGCTCTGAGCTACTTTGCTGGCCCGAGCAGGCCGTCAGAAATAGGATTGTCAACAAAACAATGGTACGAGGCATAGTAAGGGTCATTATACTTCCTTGAAATAGTAAATCGCTTTTTAACTCATTGAAAAATGGTAATTCGTGGTAAACACTTTATCTTATAAAGAGAGTAACCACTAAACAATAACGGTGTCGTCGGCCTAACCTTTTTAAAGGTTACCCTGTATGGGGCCGGGCCAATATGCTCCGGCACATAGCTCCCCCTCAAAGTTAGGCCACAATGACTGCATATGACTGCTTCGTGTAAAGCCAACCGAACGAGCTCTACCTTTCTACCCACTGCGAATAAATAGACTGTTAACTATCGGGATTTTATTAGATTATTAAATGTGCAATGGGGTAAGTTCTGCGTTCTGGTAATCTTTAATATCAGCTAGCTATCCATAATTTAGGGAATGAATATATGAAAAATAGCTCTATGGGTAAATGGTGTGGGTTATTGTTTGTCGTCTTAGGCATCCTGATGGTATCAGGCTGTGAAACACGTTCCATTTCCAATGCCGGTAATGGGCAAAATCAGTTTTATAACGGTGAATTAAGGGATCAGGACGTACTGGGCGCGATGCCTGAGCAGGGTATTACTGATAACGATATCAAAATGGCCCTCAACAATGCCCGCTCCATTTTCAGACTACCTAAGAATTCGTCTATTTTGCTGATCCAGTCAGGTGCTATGACGCCCGATCCTGCCATGCAGAATGCCCTCAAGCAGTTTTATTCCGTAGCCGTGTTTTCCGGGATCCCCCCAAACTCATGTCGTTATGGCGAAAGCCAGAGTAAAGACTCTACCGTTGATTATCCTAAACTTCTGCGTCTGACAGCCGCTAACGGTGGTAAGGATAAGATTCTGGTTTACTGGGGACAGTTAGAAAGCGGCAGCGAAAATGAAGCCACTAAAGTCATTTCGTGGGTGCCTTTTGTTGGCAGTGTATTACCTGACGAAACTCAGCATATGCGAATCGTGTTGCGTGTTGCTCTAATTGACGTTCTGACTGGTCGCTGGACGAGCTTTACGCCGCAAACTTTCGAGAATTCCGCCGTCAGCAGCCGCCATAACCGGGACTCTAAAGATATGAAGCAGATCATGGAGCTGAAAGCGTTAGCTTATGAAGCCGCCGCTAAAGAGATCTTTGAGCGGTTTAGTGATTGATAAGTAAGCATCCGGCGATCTCACTTCGCTATGCAAGGTGAGATCGATATGAAGAGTCCGTTAACAAACGTTGTTACGAACATGATGCTTTACCAGTATGAATAAAACCGCCACCACTTAATGAGATGCCAATGAACGAACTTATTTTTCACCGCTATCATGGGTTAGGTAACGATTATCTGGTCTGTCAGCGCAAAGTGGCGGAACGCCTGACCAATCAGCAAATACGGCGTATTTGTGATCGTCATTACGGGCTCGGTTCCGATGGATTACTTATCGATATCGACGACCTTGATGTCCCAACTTTACGCATAATCAACCCGGATGGATCTGAAGCTGAGAAGAGTGGTAACGGCCTGCGTATCTATGCTCGTTATTTATTTGATACAGGTCGAGTTTCCCATTCGCCATTCTATGTGAATACCGTGGGTGGACAAGTACGCTGTGAAGTCACGGAAGATTTGCATCAAATCATTGTCGACATGGGGCAAGCCAATTTCACACCGTCTGTACTACCTGCTTTGGTCGAAGGTGAAACTGCGCTGGCATTACCACTTCCTATTGATGGCCATACACTGAGGGCGACATTGGTATCGATGGGTAATCCACACTGCGTTGTTCAGGTGAAAGAATTGGATCTTGCCTTGGTGAAAGAACTGGGAAGAAAAATAGAAACATTATCCATCTTCCCCAAACGCACCAATGTCCAGTTTGTGGAAGTGCAGGATCGCGGCAATATTCACATTGGCATATGGGAGCGTGGTGCAGGCTATACATTGGCGTCAGGTAGCAGCAGTTGTGCCGCCGCCAGTGCGATGCGTAAGCTCGGGCTGGTTGATGACAAGGTTACCGTGCATATGCCCGGTGGGCGGTTGACTATTAGCTTCAGCGGTGATTTCCAAGTCAGAATGTGCGGCCCAGTGCAGAAAATAGCCACATCAGTACTCGATGAAGATTGTTTTTTTGATATGTAACCTGCCATCGGGTAACAATGAAAAACGAGCGTGGCTTAGAGTTTATCGTTAATGCCCATCAACATTGATGGGCATTAACGCGAGGAGAAATAGAACACTCAAATTAACCGCTGACTCACTGGCTATAATGGCACCAAATCCTCAAAACGTTCGACGATCTTGTCTGGTGATACCAGATTTGGGATCAGTCCAATCTTTTCTAACATACTTCGCGGCTGTGCCTGCAATGCGCAGAACATTATCTCAATGCCATTTTGGCGCAGGTTAGTCATCGCGTCCTCGAACGCATATAATCCGCTCTGGTCAATATAAGGCACATTCTCCATACGGAAAATCACGGTTTTCACCTCAGGCAATTCCCGAATGATGCGGTTAAAGCCAAAGATAAAACCAAAGAAAATCGGCCCGTCAAAATGTTGTATATAGACTTGTTCTTCGTGCCCGTGCAGCCATTCTTGCTCATCGGGCAGAACCACTCGTTGATCTTTTGATAGCAAATGCCCTTGGGATTTTTGTTCTGTCAGATCGCCCATCTGTTTCATAAACCACAGTGCGGCCATGACCATCCCAATCCCCACCGCCTGTAAAAGATCGACAAATACGGTGAGTAACGTCACGCTCAGCATAATCACCACATCAGCACGGGGAATTGACCGCAAGTCCCTCAGACTACGGTAGTCAATAATACCGATCCCTACCGTGATCAGAATACCAGCCAACACTGGCACCGGGATCAAGCCAGCATATTTACCGGCCCCCAGCAGAATAAATAACAGAATCAGGCCATGCGTTATTCCTGATAGCCGAGAGTTGCCGCCGGAACGAATATTAACTACCGTTCTTATGGTGGCCCCTGCGCCAGGAAGCCCGCCGAATAACCCCGCCACCGCATTGCCAATCCCCTGCCCAATCAATTCGCGATTAGAGCTGTGCTGGGTACGCGTCATATTATCGGCTACGACAGAGGTAAGCAGGGAGTCGATCGCTCCCAAACTGGCCAGGGTCAATGCGGTAAAAATGATAATGGCAGGGTCATGCCACTCGATCTGAGTAAAAGCATTCAAATGCAGTTCCGGTAACCCCTGTGGTATATCGCCGATGGTGGGGACCTGCAATTTTAACACTATCGACAATATGGTAAAAAACACCAGGGCAACCAGCGTGGCTGGGATGACTTTGGTGATTTTTGGGAACAGATAAATGGTCGCGATGGTTCCCAAGGCCAAAAATAGCGCCTGCAGATTGATACTACCGATGGCCGAACCAACGGCGAGCAGGGTGCTCAACGGCGAACCGGGCGAAGCCAGGCCCATGAGTGGAAAAAGTTGCGTAATGATAATAATCAGACCGATACCGCTCATAAATCCAGAGATAACGGGGTAAGGCATGTAACGAATGTACTGCCCTACTTTGAGCATCCCCATGAGGATCTGTAACAGTCCCGCAAGAACAAATGTCACCACTATGGAGGGTAGCGCAGCTTCCAAGGAGCCAAAGTAGGCAATCTCTGCCGCAATAATGGCGCTGGACACCACGGTCATCGGCCCGGTTGGGCCACTGATCTGCGTACGTGTGCCACCGAACAGTGCTGCCAGAATACCAAGAACAATAGCCCCATAGAGCCCGGCTACAGCCCCCATACCTGATTGTACCCCAAAGGCCAGAGCCAATGGCAAAGCCACGATCGCCGCTGTCAGCCCACCGAAAAGATCGCCGGAAAAACCTTTGCTGATATTCATGACGCACTCTCTCTGCTGGTTCCGTGAAATTAATTTGCGGGCTAATGGAAGTTGTAATGATGTTTTTTATACTTGTAATACTTCAGATTACAGGTGCTTTGGCCCCTTGGTTATTAGCCTCCTCCAGGGCCGCGGCAATTCGTACATATAATCAAGCTGTATTATTTGGCCGGAGGAGTAAAAGGCAACGCTGATTTATGTGCACATAGGCGCAACTGACCATCTGCACAGCGACGGAAAACAAACGTCTTATCGACCATCACTTGCTCGTTATTCTCGCTAATCAGATAGACGTTGCCCATAGTGATCGCAATATCACCATGAATCTGAATACCATTCTCAGCGGCATTGTTGTCGTACCAGACTTTTTGCCACACTTTTAAGGCAAAGCCCGCATCATCAGGAAAATCAGGGTTCCCACCGACGAAGTAAGAAATAGCTCCCTCACGACTACAGCGGAATGTCTTGGCCCCATGTGCCAAAGTGGGCTTGAAGAACACAACGCCATCTTTGTAATCGTATAGTGTATCTACAACAGCCGCAGCGACAGCTTGGTAATCCCCACCCTGACGATACGTCGCCCCGATTCTCACCAAACCATCGCACCAGTCCTGCTGGGCCTGATTGACTTGCGCTTCTGTAATCATGGCTTACTCCATATAGTTATTACGGGGGTGCGTTCGCCTTTCACGATCATGATTTACGACGAAAACAATAAGGTCAGGCATAAAACCTGACCCTGTTTTAAGATATAGTTCCCTATTAAAGGGGTGTCCAATTTTACTTTGCCTTACATGAACGTAGGCCATTTTCGGTGAGATTAAAGAGTTCGCACTGGCGAGGGATGGCGCATCATTAATGACCACACTTAAGCAATCACCGTTGTGCTAACGACCCAGTATCGAACGCAGCAAAACCAGCTTGATCGCTCAGCATGAACGCGGGCATTAAAAGCTATCATCAATATTGTGATGGCGATCATTTTACATTGCGTTAACGTACTAGCACAGATCCGTCTTCGCGAGTTATGTTCATCATGTTCGGGGTCGTTTGATAAAGCCTCACCTCTGCTTGTAGGTCAAACCAAGCACGATGTAAACCAAACGAAACTAACCTTTCAGTCAGGAAAATCAGTCGGTTCTGAAAAGAGCACCTTATTGACCCAATGAGATGGTCTTGGCCAATTCCTTGGTGCTAGAACAGCTTCGTAAAATGCCGTTGGCAGTATAAAGCCACTGAAAAGTGAGGAAAGAACAAAAGGGAAGAAAACAACATGACTGTTAAACGAGAGTATTTGCTACCCGCAATTTGGGTGCGTGAACATATTATCCAGGTACCATTGAAATGGTTCGACGATCAGGATACAAGCACCATTGAGGTTTTTGCCCGCGAATTGGTGGATCCTACACGTCGCGAAGAACAACTACCTTGCCTGCTGTTTCTCCAGGGTGGGCCCGGCGGGAAAAGCCCACGCCCCACCGCGCGCAGCAGTTGGATCGCAGAAGCCCTGAAAACCTACAGGGTGATCTTGCTCGATCAGCGCGGTACCGGGCGCAGCAGCCGGGTTGAAGGCAAAAGCCTGGCCGGGCTCAGCGACGTTCAGGCAGCCGATTATCTGTCCTGCTTCCGGGCAGACTCGATTGTAGCTGATGCCGAATATCTGCGTAAAACCTGCTTTGGCGATCGCCCCTGGAGTACGCTCGGGCAAAGTTACGGCGGCTTTATTACTTTGACTTACCTTTCCCAGGCACCGGAAGGCTTACACACCTGTTTTATGACCGGTGGCCTTGCGAGCTTGCAGCCAGACGCCGATCAGGTTTATGCACATACCTACCCGCAAGTGGTAGCGAAAAACCGGATTTTCTATCAGCGCTATCCGCAGCTTGAAGAACAGATAGGCTTGATCGCCGATCGGCTTGAGCAGCAGGAAGTCTTGCTGCCCGATGGCGATCGCCTGACCGTCAAACGCCTGCAAAGCCTGGGAATCGATCTGGGTATGAGCGAAGGTTATGAACGGCTGCTGTGGCTGTTCGACGAGGCCTTTAATCCTGATGGGCAGTTCAGCGATACTTTCCTGTCACAGGTTATGACCCTCACCAGCTATGCGGAAAACCCGCTGTTTGCCGTGCTGCATGAAAGTATCTACGCGCAGGATAAAGCCACCAATTGGGCCGCGCAGCGCCTGCGGCATAATTTTGATGCCTTTGCGGAAGATCGTCGGCCACTCTACCTGACCGGTGAGATGATCTATCCTTGGATGTTTACCGACATTGCGGCACTGCGCCCGTTCAACGACGCCGTCAAGTTATTGGCCGAACGCCGGGTCTGGTCACCGTTGTATAACAGCGAGCGCTTGCTCGAAAACCAAGTACCGGTATTCGCCGCGGTTTACTTCAGCGATATGTACGTCGATGTCCGGCTGTCGCTGGAGACCGCGCAGCAAGTGGGGAATCTGACCCCCTGGATCACCAATGAGTATGAGCACAACGGTCTGCGCGTCGGTAATGTGTTTGGCCACCTGCAATCTATGGCGCAGAAAGCCGGAGTGCTCTGCGTATAACGACAGTGACCGGCAGTGCTCAAGGAAGATATTCCTCTTGTACAACGCCGGTCAATTCACCAGTTCAATCATTATCATCCGGCTGTCCGCCCGGCCACGATCGTCCACCGCCCTGATGCGATACTGGCCGTTATTGACCGGACGCCAGTCGATTGCTGTTTTGCTGGCGCTGCTGCCAAGATAGATATCATCCACAAACCAGTACACCGTTTTACTGTCGGCATCGGTAACGGCATTGAAGGCTATTTTGTCCCGCCCTTGCTGCGACTGCCTTAAGGTATAGGTCGTATTTTTCAGCGGTGAAGTAATGCGCGGCGGATTGCCGCTGATGGCAATACCGTTATCTTTACAACGATTCACCGGAGGAGCGCGTTTCGGCAAGCCAGCCTGCGCAAACACGTTCGCCAGATCGGAAGGCCAAAACTCAAACACTTCGGTGCGGGTTTGCGTTTCATCATAGGGCGGGCAAGCCACCTCCCCACTCTGGATATCCAGCACTACCGGGCGATATACGGTATCCACCTTAATCGGCGATTTGCCAGGGATAAACCAGGTTTTGCCTTTTTGCTGGCACCATGGTGTCGGCAAATTACCACTGGCTAGGCAGATATCCACCCGCTTAAGCTGTTTTGGCAGCGGACGCTTCGGCTCCTGCAACGCCGGGTAGCTGGCATTCACACTGTCGATGATATTGAAAAACAGCGGTGCGGCAGCGTCAGCGCCGACAAACACGTTGTTGCCTTTGCTGTCAAAATTCCCTTCCCAAACCACCAGCACATAGGGGCCGAAAATACCCACGCTCCAGGCGTCACGGAATCCCCAGGAAGTGCCAGTTTTCCAATAGACCGGCAGCGAAGATGAACGCTGGGCCAGAGTATCGCCGGGCCGACGGTGCTGGCGCAGCATATCCAAAGTGATAAAGCTGGCTTCTTCACTGAGCAAACGTATCGGCTGAGGGGAAACATCATTTTTTTGCATGCGTAACGGGCGCAGTGCGCCGTGATTTGCCAACAGCGCATACAGTTTTGCCAGTTCCTGCGCCGTGACTTCGCCACCGCCTAGCACCAGCGAAAGCCCGTAGTGGTTCTCACTGGCCATATTAGCCACGCCGGACAAGCGTAAAAACTGATAGAACGTCGGCTGCCGTAGCTGTGAAGCAACATAAACGGCTGGAATATTACGGCTGAAATTGAGCGCATCCGTGGCAGTTACCGGCCCCAGAAAGCGCCGATCAAAATTCTCCGGCGCATAAGCCCCAAAAGATGAGGGCACGTCTTTCAAAATGGTCATCGGGTGCAATACGCCCTGCTCCATACCCAGCGCATAAATAAACGGCTTAAGCGTGGAACCCGGCGAGCGTTTAGCATTGGTGCCGTTCACCTGCCCCTGGATCTCGCGGTTGTAATAATCGGCAGAGCCCACCAGCGCGCGCACGCCCATATCCCGGCTATCCACCAGTAATACCGAGGCATTATGGATCCCCCGGCTCTGATTGCGAGTAATGAACGCGTTCACCTGCTTTTCAATCAGCCGCTGCAAGCTTGCATCCAACGTGGTATCGATGCGGGTATCACGCTGAACCAGTTGTTGCTTCTGTTGGCGCAGTTGCTCGATAAAATGCGGGGCAATATATGGCATCTGCTCCGGTTGGCGCAGTGCAAGCGGTAACTGAAACAAGGCTTGCTGGCTGCTGTCAGCGGCATAAACCCCTTGCCAGCGCAGGAACAGGCGATTGCGTGCCTGCGTCAGGGCATTACCCAGCACACCGGTTTTTGGATCGATACGGTAACTGGGGGATTGTGGCAAAACGGAGAGCGTCAGCGCTTCCGGCAATGTCAGATCTTGCGGTGCCTTGGCGAAGTAAATCAGGCTGGCGGCACCGATGCTTTCAATGTTGCGGCCATAAGGGGCGTAATTCAGATAGGCTTCCAGAATATCGTGTTTGGAATAGCTGAGTTCCAACTGTACGGCTCGCACTATCTGCATCAGTTTACCGCTTGGCGTGCGGGTATTCAGATGCCAATGCATCCTTGCCAGTTGCATGGTGATGGTCGATCCGCCCTGCATTTTGCCCCCGGCAACATAACTGCGCCAAAAACCACGCACCAGGCTGATCGGGTTAAAACCAGGGTTGTAATAGAACCAGCGATCTTCATGCAGCAAAATGCCGCGCACCACCAGCGGAGAAACCTGTTCCAATGGTGTCCACAAGCGATAACGATCGTCATTCGCCAGCGTAATGCGCATCAGCACACCCTGGCTATCGTAATAAACCGAAGAGAGAGGCACGCCCTGAGATAGCGGCGGATGCGGCCAGAGGCGCACACCGAGGAACACCAGTGACAGCAGAATGATCGCCATAAAAATATTCTGCAACCAGCGTTTAACCGCCGCAGAGAAAGCCGGGGGGATTTTCATCATTGACTCACTACATCCCCCCCGCCGTTGATCAACGACAGGGGGGTTGATGGTGGTTTATTAGTTTTTCGCTGGTACAACAACCAATTTACCGCTACTGACCGATACCGCCTGCACTTCACGATCGTACATGGCTTCACCGTAAGCAGGTGGGATCACAAAGCTACCGGTGTTGGTCGCTTTGATCTGGTAAACAAACTCCTGCACATCGGTCGTGGCACTGCCATAAATGATCACCCGATCTTCGCGGATATCACTGTAGTCCGGCGCCCAGGTGGAACCTGATACCGCCAGCGGCGACTGCCAACCAGCGTCTGTATCATCACTACCTTCCCCTTCGCTCTCCGTTGCCGGTGGTGGAGGCGTTTGCTGCACCACCTCAAACCCGCCAGGCAACAGATCGACAATCGCCAGATTATCCTGCCCCTCTTTCGAGTTGGCGCGGATTTTCAGATGCACATTGATTTTCTGCCCCAGCGTCACCTGCGCTAGCGGTTTACCTTGCTCGTCGGTGTAATCACGGGTGATTTCCAGGCCGCGCGAAATCGCTTTCTGTGGCGCAGCCAGATCGTAACCGGCCTGCGTCACCACGTACCAAGCTGGCGCGTCACGAGTATTCTCAAAGTGGATAGCTTGCGCATCAGCAGTAAACTGCCCTTTGATAAACCGCCCTTCCAGCGCCGAAATGATCTGTGGATCAATATCACTACGCTTGCTGGTTTGCGCGATCTTCAGCGTCTCCGCCGAGGAAGACTGCGCCGTCACCTGTGCCGAATAGCTCTCCAGCGCCAGAATGCTCATGGCCGAAGAATAGGTGGTATAGCGCTCTTCTCTCAGCGCCTTGACCATATTCTCCAGCACCTGCGGAGGTATGGCAGACACTTTTTCCGGGAAGTGGCGGGTAATCAGATACAACCGCGTGGCGTCCTGCACCAGCGGATCGAAGTAATTCTGCGTCCACCAGCCCTTATCATAGGCTTTGCTGAGTTGATTCCAGCTTGGTTGCAACAGAGCATTGGCTTCATCATCCATTTTTAACAGGCGGTAAGACGAAGCCAGATACAACGCGCTCAGATCGGTTTTCCAGCTCTCTGGATACAGTTTCTGCAACGTATCCTGCACCGAAGCCAGCAAGTTAGTGGTGATTTCCCCCTGTAGGGTCAGCAGGTAAACCGCCCAGGTACGCAGGCGCAAATGATACAGATCGTCATAACGACTGGCAGCCAGTTCACGCAGCGCACCGTTGGCATCCTCCAGCATACCGGTTGGTAACGCGTAACCCGCCGCTTTGACCTCCAGCAGATATTGCACCACATACGGCGTCACAAACGGATCGGCATCCGGCGATGAACGCCATGCGCCAATCGCACCGCTGTCATTCTGGCGTGAACGCAGTACGCCGAGCAGGTTTTTCAACTGTTTGCTGACTTCTGCCTGGCTCAGGCTGCTGTTCATTTCCGGGTGCTGTCCTTGCAGCATCAGCGGGATTGAGCGGCTGACAATCTGTTCAGAACAGTAATACGGATAATCCGCCAGATATTGTGCCAAGCCGCTGGTCAGCACCAATGGCGAATAAGAGACTGCCGCTCGGCGTTGTGCGTAAGCATCAAACATCTGGCGCAGATTGTCGATATTCTGGTTGCTGCCGTTCATCCGGCCCATCACCGACTGCGTGCGATAAGGCATCGCCGGGCGTACCGAGGTGCTGATGGTACGGCGGCTGGTTTTGTCGCCATAGCGGGCATCGAACACCAGCGGTGCATCGCCGAGGGATGATTTGGCACGCAGGCGGAAGCTCACCACCCCTTCGCGTTTTTCTGCCAACGACAGGTTTTGTTCAGCATTGCCTACCACTTCCAGCTGTGGCGGCGGTGTCAGTTGGATACTCACCGCAACGGCTTGGCCATTCAACCCTTCGAGGTTGTTGCTGACCCCTACGCTGACATCAAACTCATCACCCGGCGCCACCATCGCAGGCACATTCGGCGTCATGATAAAGTTGTCACGCACCGTTGCAGAAGTCTGCGCTTTGCCGATTTTATCCGGCGTAACCGAAATCGCCATCACCCGAATTTTGCCGTTGAAGTAATCCGGTACCGGATAGTCGAACTGTTTCTCACCGTTCACTTCGGTAATACCCGACCAGTAGGCAACCGGCTTATCACGCTTACGCTTGAACGGATTCAGGTTGAGATCAAGCCCTTCACCACCATCACCGCCCGGTGCCGCGGTCAGCGCCATCAGTTTGCTGAACTCCGGCAGGATCAAATCGAGAATTTGTGAACTTTCAACCCTCAGTTCCCGCTTACGGAAGAAGTACTCCAGCGGATCTTTCAGGCGATAGCGTGCCACCTGCAGGATCCCTTCATCTACGGCAAACAGCGCTACCTGCTGCGGGCCGTCGGTTTTCACCGTCATTGCCAGATTTTCACCCGGCTTGATCACCTCAGGAGCCAACACTTCAAGGCTGTTCTGACGGGCGCGAGTGCTGATTTTAAACGGCATCACGCCGTAGCTCAGCGGGCTCATAAAGATTTCGCTGGAATTCACATCACGCACAAACTGCACGTTAACGTAACCGTTACCTTCCATCCCGGCAGGAACACGGATTTTTTGTACCGAACTGGTGGTATCGGTATGGAACCATTGCCAGCCGTACACCCGATCTTTCTCAATGGTGATCAAACCGCTGCCGGTATAAGGAGCATTGATCGAGACTTCGATCTCTTCACCAGGCTGATATTCCGCCTGGTTCAGTTTCAGCTTCAGTTCGGCATTGCGATCCAGTGAACGGCTGAGGTTGGCATTGCCCGCCACGCTGTAGCCAATGCGATTGAGCACTTTGCCTTGCGCATCTTCAATCACCAGCACAAAGTCGCCCGGTTTATCGGTCGCCAGCGTCAGATCGTTACCCTGTTCAGTCAATGCCAGTGGCTGTTCGGAGAGCTGAACTTCTTTCATCTTCGACTGGTATTTGTAAACCCCGGAATCCTGCTTGGTAAGCACAGAAATGTAGCGTTGCTCGATCAACACCAGCTTCAAATCAGGTAACGCAATCTGCTTGAGCGCAGGATCGATGGCAATCACGTTCAGGTGACGTGCCGCATCACGGTTGATATAGCCTAAGTCGCCGTCCGGCTTCACGCCGATCAGATAATCATAAGGTGATACCAGCACCCGCGCAGTCGCTGCCACTGAGCGACCACCACCGGCGACAAAAGCTTCAGACAGCAATTGCAGTTGGTAAGTGGCATCCGCATAGGATTTCAGATCCAGCGGGATATTTGCCACACCCTGCTCATTGGTGGTTCTGTCTTCCAGTTCGGTTTCAAAACCATCGCTGTTCTGGCGGTTCTCGTAGAAAGTGTAATCTGGGAATTGGTCAAAATTCGGATACATCGGCCGCAGCGTCAGCTTCGAGGTTACCCGGCGATCTTGCGCTGGCGTGCCGAACAAGTTTTGCACATCAATATTGGCCTGCAATTCAGAGGGTTTCACCCACCCTTGCTGGCGGTTTGGCGTCAGTTCCAGCTTCACTTTCAACTGATCGGGCTCGAATTCCTTCACGTTCACGGCGGTATGGCCGAGCAACGCCGTGGTGTCATTATTCTTGCCAATCAGGTACAGGTAGACGTTCCATTCACCCGTAGGCGCGTTTTCGTCGGTGGTATAACTCAGTTCGTTGAAACCACTGCTGCCGAGAGTCAGCGGCACCGTGGTCATCAGTTTGTCGCGCGGATCACGGATCTCGGCACGCACCGGCACACCGGCAAGAGCAACGCTCCAGTCGGCAGCGCGGGTAATCAAGCCGATATTAAAGCTATCCCCAGGCCGATAAACGCCCCGGTCAGAGAACAGGTAGCTGCTCAGAGTGCGCGGATCAACCGGCGTTTCTTCGCCTGAGATATCAAAACGTGAGAAATCCAGCCCACGATCGTTATAGTCACCGGTTGGCAGGAAGGAAACGTCACCTTCTTTTTCCACCAGGAACATCACTGGCTTACGCTCGTTGGTATAGACATCTAGCGCAGGGAAACGCACATGGCCGTTGGCATCGGTCGTCTGGCTGAGCAATGCCACCCCGTTTTTAGCAATCACCGACACTTTGGCATTGCTGACCGGCGCCCCGTTATTGATCGACTGCACAAAGACATCGCGCGTTTTATCCTGAGAGCGCTTGGCAATAATCCCCAGATCGGTCACGACGACAAAGCGCGAGTCCCCTACGCTGGGCACATCATCGCTTTCTTCTTCGGTCTGTTCACTTTCCTCTTCTTCCACAACCTGTGGCTGTTTCTTCTTCTCCGGCTGCCATTCCGACAGCGTTAACAAAAATACGCCGCGATGGGAGTCTGGGTTAGTAGAAAGATAACGAGAGAGATCAATACCCTGATAGTTCACTTCACCCGGTTTATCATTGTTGATCACCGTCTGGTATTTGAAGTGTTCAGTAAAATACTCGTCATTAAGCTGGTTGAACTGTGCCGATGAGTATTCACTGCTTTTGAAAGAGACAATATGTTGTAACTGGCTCGGGATCACCCGCTTAATGTCTAAACGCAGGCCCGGTACGTTGCGGGCCGCCACGCTGATTTGCTTGTCACCATTGACCGACAACAACGAACCCTGCGACATAAACTGCAAGGATTTTGGATAATCGGGCACTTCGACAATGCGATAGACCTTTTCCGGCATTTTATAGCCGCCGGAGGAGGTCATCAGATCATCAATTTCTATCAGCATAAAGCGGTGAGCAGGTGCATCAAACTTGAAGCTGAACTGCGGCTGATAGCTTTCTTCCGCCTCGTTGAGCGTGATACTCAGCGGCGTCGACTGCGCCAGCACGCTATTATCAACGCTCTGGACACTCCAGCGATAAAACTGGTTCGGATCCCAATCGACTTCAGCCTCATTAGGGTCGTGCTGCGGCAGCAACCAGGCTTTGACCGCACGGCCAACGTCGGTATCTTTCACCGCATCGCTAAAGGCGACGATCAATGCACGCTGGCCTTTAGCCCCATCGGCATCCACCACTTGAGCATTGGTATCCTTCACCATCAGGCTGTACAGCGTTGGCACAGATACCCAGTTATCTTTGGTTTCCGTAGTCGCATTGGCAGATACCACAGATTTAACGCCCTGACCGATAGCAAGATGCACGGAACCACCGTGATCCAATGCTTTCAGTGGTTCCGAATGTACCCAGGCATTCAGTTTTTTCTCGTCATAGACCAAAGAAAAATTGAGTTTCTTTTCCGATTTGGCCTTGGCTTCCGTCAGCCCAAGCGCGATCTGCTTTTCAAAACTCGCCACATCGACTGGCGCATTGAATTTTACGTTGAAGATAGCGCTACGCTTTTGCGGATCTTGTGGGTCCTGATAATACTCGGCTTTCCCCAATTGATAGCCGAACGCAGGCACGTTAAAACTGTAGCTTGTGTTATTAAGCTTAATTTGCGGAGCAAGCAACACGGCAGGATCGAGGTTAACCTCAAATTTAGCGCCCATCGGCAACGGATTTTTTGGCGTAAATACCAGAGTCCAAGCATTACGCCATTGCCACTGCCCCTCTGCGGCGGGGTTAAGCGTAACGCCTTTTTCCACCACTTTACCCACATCGGTCAGCGGAGCGACCGAGTTGCGGAAAGCAAGAACCACTTCCTGCGGTGCAGATTTTGCTAGCGCATAATTGACGGGTTCGGGATCAGAAACCTTGACGCTGGTCTCCTGATATACCATTGGTGCCGGTTCAATCGGCTGCGGCCGGTTTAGCCACCAGTTCCAGCCATAGAACGCGCCACCAGCAGCGCACAATAACACCAGCAGCGCCAGGCTGATGGCTTTTGGATATTTGTCCACCCCGCTTTCCAACCGCAGGAAACCACGCTTCAACCCACCTGACAGCACTACCGCCCAGGCAGGGGCATTCCAGTTAACGTTGCCGATCACCGGCTTGAACAGCCGCCCCAGCAAACCCAGAATAAAAGCCAACAGGCGAAACACGCCTTTTATCAACGTAAACGGCAGACGAAGGATGAACTTTAATAAATCCATTATTGCAGCACCTTATGATCCCTTATAGATACCCAGAAGAATCTTCTAATTCTTAAATCCACCTATTGAATGCAGCGTTATGCATACAAGTGAATACAACGAAATAAATCGGCTTCTTAGTCTATATATCATCAAAAAATTTAGCTTCATTTTTCAGCAGAATTGCTTCACAGGCCGCACAACGGCCTGCAAATCTGCAAAAATAGCCTAAAAGGCAATGTATCTCTGAGCCGAAACACAGCAATACGTTATTGTGGTTCTTTATTCAGTAACGAATCCAAACGCTGCAACAACACCAACAGTGGCATACAGTTTGGCTGCTTATCCTTCAGCGCCTCTTCAAAATAAGGTGCGATCATAAAGCGCGTTGGTAATGGAGCTTTGGCATCCAGCAACGCGGTCATACGCGGTAGCAACACCCACTGCAGCCACTCCTCTGCCCGCATACTGTCTAGGCAGAAAGGCTCAGAGCTGGAGAAAGCCTCAGGCTCAGGCGGTGCAGCCTGCCACAGTGCCAAATCCCGCATGGCTTGTTCAATCGCCTGTAAACTGCGGCGAACCTGGTTTTCTATACTCATTTGCCTTCCCAAACTGTGTGGCCCTGATATCAGCGCGAAAGCATAGCATTTAAGCCATGCGTCCCCCAACTCCGCTGAGTTGGTGATATATGTATATTTTATCTGGTGACGCCGCGCGCGGCACGGCACAATACGCCCACTCAAAACCACACAGATGAAAGACATGTCCGCAATCTCATCAACAAAAAATCACGCGACACCCGGTAAAGCCATGTTGGCTTCGGTTACCGGTTATGCAATGGATGGCTTCGATTTGCTGATACTCGGCTTTATGCTGCCGGTGATCACCTCTGAATTGGGTCTGACCTCATCGGAAGCGGGTTCTCTGGTCACCTGGACGCTGATCGGCGCAGTGATTGGCGGCGTGATCTTCGGCCACCTCAGCGACCGTTTCGGGCGCATCCGCATTCTGACCCTCACCATTTTGATGTTCTCCCTGTTTACCGGCCTGTGTGCTATCGCCGTTGGCTACTGGGATCTGCTCGCTTACCGCACGTTAGCCGGTATCGGGCTAGGTGGTGAGTTTGGCATCGGCATGGCGCTGATCGCCGAAGCCTGGCCAGCAGAAAAACGCAACCGCGCCTCAGCCTATGTCGGCATGGGTTGGCAGCTTGGTGTGCTTGCCGCCGCCTTCCTGACCCCGCTGTTACTGCCTTATATCGGCTGGCGTGGCATGTTCCTGGTTGGCCTGCTGCCAGCGCTGGTTTCTTTCTTTATCCGCCGCACCATGGGTGAACCCAAAGAATTTGTGCAGCAGCAAGCCGGTGAACAACATCTGTCCTTCACTCAGCGGGTAAAACTGCTGTTCAAGGATCGTGCTACAAGCAGAGCCAGCGTAGGGATCCTCATCCTTTGTTCGGTACAAAACTTCGGTTATTACGGGCTGATGATTTGGATGCCAACCTATCTGGCAAAAAACTTTGGTTTTTCGCTGACCAAATCCGGTGTCTGGACTGCGGTCACCGTGCTTGGCATGACCTTTGGTATTTGGCTGTTCGGGATATTGGCTGACCGCTTCCCACGCTGGAAAATCTTCGTGATCTACCAGATCGGTGCAGTAGTGATGGTGATTTGCTACGCCCAGCTCAGCGACCCAACCTTGATGCTGTTTGCGGGTGCGCTAATGGGAGTATTTGTTAACGGTATGATTGGTGGCTATGGCGCTTTGATTTCGGATACTTACCCGGTGCAGGCGCGTGCTACGGCGCAAAATATCCTGTTCAACCTGGGGCGTGGCGTTGGCGGACTTGGGCCGTTAGTGATTGGTGCGCTAGTGACGCAGGTTTCCTTTACGGCAGCTATCAGCCTGTTGGCGGGTATTTACCTGTTGGATATTTACGCCACTCTGTTCCTGTTGCCAAAGAAGCAAAGCACGGGGGATGTATTGGGGGCTATTGGTTAATAACGGAAGTTAATTATTAACAACATTAATCATTTTTAGTTATCGGGCACTGAAAGCCAAAAAGTTGGGGGCACTGCGTTAACAGTGCCCCCGGTTCGTTTTATAGCAATCCCGCTAAACAGTGTGCTCCCTGCTCAATCCCTGAAAACTTTTCCTTCGGCCATCCTGACCAAACAATCCTTGCTATGTCCTGTAGCATCGTCCTGACGCGGTTCCTTAGTCTTCCTGACCCACCAGCAGTCCTGCGCTAGCTCTCAATCTCCGTCCTGGAGGTGTCCTTGGTTTCAATCCTGAAACATCCTAGGCATCGTCCTGATACCAATCCTTTTCACTCTTCCTGAGTGCATCCATTTCTTCTTCCTGAAGCTACATCATCCTGATGTTTTCCTGCTCCAACCAGTTCCTATCCGGTAGACATAAGATCGCTTAATTCCTTCCGTCTCACAAGGCTATGTAAGACAGATTACATCAAACTTTATTAAGGGATTATCCTAAGTCCATTTTAACTGATTGATCTGGATAGCAATAAGTCCAATCTAAGCCACCCATCAGAAAAAATTAAAAGCGATCTCTTACAGCCTTTGTAAGAGATCTCTCACACGCGCCCGATACAAAAAGGACAACTAATCCAACACAGGACGTAGCATACGGAGAAAATCAGCCAGTGAGTTGGACAAAAACGTACGCTTGTCGCTGCCAAATTGCTCAAGCACCACATTACCGCTGACGTTACACAGTGATACCATCGTCATCTCTGATTCTGTCGTTGCCAGGAATAACGTTGGGGAAAGTTTGAGGCGTTTTTGTGTGACCAGATGCCCGATCAGGTTCTCCTGCAAGCGGATAAAATCATCCTCGCTCCATACCTGTAACAGCGTCATTCGATGCGCTTCAAACTGCGCACTCATATCCCCAGCATATTGCTGGGTATAAAAGGTATGGATATCCGGCTGTAATTGCAGTTCCAGTGCATTTTCCACCTTCACCAACGTCGCCTCAGGGATAAACGACTGCGGCAACCACAACACTTGATCATCACGGTTTTCTACAATGCACGGTGAAGCGACACCGTACAGCTCCTGGCTTGCGGGCGCATGACCACGCTGCTGCTGCCAGAGATCGACATAACGCCGGGTAAATTCACGCAGTGCGTGCGATACATCCTGGTCCATATTTTTTCTCACATACGCTAAACTGGCGGCTATTGTACCTTTCCAAGACCAAGGTGACAGCTTATGTCCTCTTATCAAGACCATCAGGCTCTTTCGGCGCTGACGCTGGGCAAACCGACCGCTTACCATGACCGCTACGACGCTGCGTTGCTACAGGCGGTTCCACGCAGTATGAATCGTGAACCTTTGGGGCTTTATCCCGATAACCTGCCGTTCCATGGTGCCGATATCTGGACGCTGTATGAGCTTTCCTGGTTGAATGCAAAAGGCCTGCCGCAGGTCGCGGTTGGCGAAATCAGCCTGAATGCCAACAGCATCAACCTGATCGAATCCAAAAGCTTTAAGCTCTACCTCAACAGTTTTAACCAGACCCATTTCCCTGATTGGGAAACAGTGCGCAATACGCTGCAACGCGATTTGTCAGCCTGCGCACAGGGGGAAGTCGGCGTGACCTTGTACAGCGTCGAGCAGATCGCAGGTTCGCCGATCGCCCATTTTGCGGGTGAGTGTATTGATGCGCAAGACATCAGCATTGATGACTATGAATTCAACGCAGGTTATCTGGAGGGTGCCACCAGCGAACAACAAGTGGAAGAAACGCTGGTCAGCCATCTGCTGAAATCCAACTGCTTGATCACCCATCAGCCGGATTGGGGTTCCGTGCAAATCCGCTATCGTGGCCCGCAAATCAACCGTGAAGCGCTGCTGCGCTATCTGGTTTCATTCCGCCATCACAATGAATTTCATGAGCAATGCGTTGAGCGCATTTTTAACGATCTGCTGCGTTTCTGCCAACCGGAGCAACTGAGCGTTTATGCACGTTATACCCGGCGTGGCGGGTTGGATATCAACCCATGGCGCAGCAATGTGCTTTTCGAGCCTACTCGCGGCCGTCTAGCCCGCCAATAATGCGAGACAGTGCTCAACAACTGAGCTAACGAGCGGTTTTTATTGGTAAAAATCCGGGGACGGCGGTAAGGTTAAATCAAGAGTGTCTGCCATTTAGCCCGATATTCTGGCAGGAAATTCAAAATCCTTACCGCAGTGTGCAAAAGATGAATGCACAAAAGCTGTTCTGCTGCGGTATGGATTATTACCGCCCCAGCGTGGGCGTAAAGGAGTGACCTTGATTACACATATCAGCCCGCTTGGCTCTATGGATCTGTTGTCGCAGCTAGAAGTCGATATGCTAAAGCGTACTGCCAGCAGCGATCTGTACCGTTTATTCCGCAATTGTTCTTTGGCAGTGTTGAACTCCGGCAGCCAGACTGACAGCAGCAAACAGTTGCTGTCCCGCTATGAAACTTTTGATATCAACGTGCTGCGCCGCGAACGTGGGGTGAAGCTGGAGCTGGTCAACCCGCCAGAAGACGCTTTCGTTGATGGCCGCATCATCCGTTCACTACAGGCTAACCTGTTTGCCGTTTTGCGCGATATTCTGTTTGTACATGGTCAACTCGTCAGCGCCCGGCATCTCCAGGAAGATTCCATCCATATCACCAACCTGGTGTTCTCTATTCTGCGTAATGCCCGCACGCTGCACCTTGATGAAGATCCAAACCTGGTGGTGTGCTGGGGCGGCCATTCGATTAACGAAAATGAGTACCTGTATGCGCGCAAAGTGGGTAGCCAACTGGGCCTGCGTGAGCTGAACATCTGCACCGGCTGTGGGCCGGGAGCCATGGAAGCCCCGATGAAAGGGGCCGCCGTGGGCCATGCACAGCAGCGCTACCGTAACAGCCGTTTTATCGGTATGACCGAGCCTTCCATCATCGCCGCAGAGCCGCCGAATCCACTGGTGAATGAACTGGTGATCATGCCAGACATCGAGAAACGCCTGGAAGCCTTTGTACGTATCGCCCACGGTATCATCATCTTCCCTGGCGGGGTTGGCACCGCAGAAGAACTGCTGTATTTGCTGGGTATTCTGATGAACCCGGAAAACAGCGAACAAGTGCTGCCGCTGATCCTCACCGGGCCGAAAGAGAGCGCCGACTATTTCCAAGTGCTTGATGCATTCATTATGAATACGCTGGGTGATGCAGCACGCCGTCATTACACCATCATCATCGACGATCCGGCAGAAGTTGCCCGTCAGATGAAAAAAGCCATGCCATTGGTGAAAGAGAACCGCCGTAATAGCGGGGATGCTTACAGCTTCAACTGGTCGATTCGTATTGCGCCGGATCTGCAACTGCCATTTGAGCCAACCCATGAAAACATGGCCAACCTCAACTTGTATCCGAATCAACCCGCAGAACAGCTGGCTGCCGCGCTGCGTCGGGCGTTCTCCGGCATCGTGGCAGGTAACGTGAAAGAGAATGGCATTCATGCCATTGAGCAGTTTGGCCCCTACAAACTGCACGGTGATACGCAGATGATGAAACAGATGGATAGTCTGTTACAGGGTTTTGTCGCCCAGCACCGCATGAAACTGCCGGGGACCGCTTACGTGCCCTGTTATGAGATTGTGGCCTGATCATCAATCCCGGGCGGCGTGAAGCCGCCCCTCTTTTTTCTGATGTTGCCGCCCATGCCAATACACTTACTGATCGTTGACGCACTTAACTTAATCCGCCGCATTCACGCTGTTCAGGGCTCTCCATGCCTGAATGCCTGCCAGAACGCGTTGCAACAGTTGATCCAGCACAGCCAGCCAACTCATGCGGTCGCCGTGTTCGACGAAGACGATCGCAGCGAAAGCTGGCGTCACCAAGCGCTGCCTGATTACAAAGCCGGGCGCTCACCAATGCCGGAAAACCTGCAACAGGAAATGCCGCAACTGCGCCAGGCTTTTGCCGCCTTAGGTGTGGCCAGTTGGCATTCGGCAGGTAATGAAGCGGACGATCTGGCCGCCACGCTGGCCACCAAGGTGGCTAACGGCGGCTATCAGGTCACGATCGTTTCTACCGACAAAGGCTATTGCCAGTTACTGGCACCGAACATACAAATCCGTGATTACTTTCAGAAACGCTGGCTGGACTTGCCGTTTGTGCAAAACGAGTTCGGCGTACTGCCGCAGCAGTTGCCGGACTATTGGGGATTGGCGGGGATCAGCAGCAGCAAGATCCCCGGTGTCGCAGGTATCGGGCCTAAAACGGCGGTCTTGCTGTTACAGCAGGCAGGTAACCTGGACGCCCTGTTCGCCGACCTGCAACAGGTGCCAGAGAAATGGCGTGGCAAGCTACAGCAACACCGTGAGATGGCCTATATCAGTAAACAGGTAGCCACATTGCGCACCGATCTGACCTTGACCGGTAACCTACAGCAACTGCGGTTACCGGCGCGGTAATCTCCCTTGGCGCAACGGAACGCCAAAGGAGAGTGTGGCGATCAACGCTCGTCGCGACGGCCAGGAATGGCCGACCACATGCGGCGCACATGCACGGTGACTTCTTCACGATCGTGGTACAGCTGTTTGGCATGAATTTCTGCGCTGATATCCGCCGCGGCCAAAGCTTCCCGAATACTTTGCAGATTCTGGGAAACCTCTTCATAGCGCTTCTTCATCGGCAATTTCAGGTTGAAGATTGCCTCGCGGCACCAACCGTTGATCAGCCAGTGAATCATCAGGCCCGTCACGCGCGCCGGTTGTTCCACCATATCGCACACCAGCCAATAGATTTTGCTGCTGGTCGGTTCGAATTTAAAACCGTCAGCGCGGTGATGAGTCACCTGCCCGGTATCCATCAGGCTCTGGGCCATCGTGCCGTTATCCACCGCATGTACCATCATGCTGCGTTTTACCAGTTGATAGGTCCAGCCTCCGGGGCAAGCCCCCAGATCGACCGCATGCATACCGCTGCCCAGGCGCTCCTCCCACTCGTCGGCAGGAATAAACACGTGGAACGCCTCTTCCAGCTTCAGCGTGGAACGGCTTGGCGCATCCGATGGGAACTTCAGGCGCGGGATCCCCATATAGAACGGGGAGTTGTTGTTACTGTAGGAGTAACCCACGTAGCAGCAACCGGGGGCGATAAAGAACACATGCACTACCGGACGCGTTGGGTTTTCACGCGCCATCAGCACCTTTTGTTCGCGCATGGCAATACGCAGCGGCACCGTCAGTTTGCGGCAGAACTTCATCAGTTCTTTGCTTTCGTTGGTATCCGGCACTTCCACCCGCAGTTCACCACCGCGATCAACCACGCCCATCAGCATCCCGACAATCGGCGATACCCGATCTTCCGGCGGTAAATCACGCAGCAACTCCCCCACCACGATCATCTGACGAACAAAGATCAG
The DNA here is from genome assembly GCF_057180605.1 of Serratia sp. HNCC26DJ206. NCBI lineage: Bacteria > Pseudomonadati > Pseudomonadota > Gammaproteobacteria > Enterobacterales > Yersiniaceae > Serratia > Serratia sp. HNCC26DJ206. The sequence goes on along the minus strand of NZ_JBXUGP010000016.1, from coordinate 83,938 downwards.
CTCACGGAACGGAATTTCTTTGGCCAGACGATCGGCATCGTCCGGCTGATAGCATTCAAACAGCACATAACCGCTGTTCTCTTTGACCCGCGCAAAGCCGAATATTTCCAACTGGGCGGCTTTGTCGGTAATTTCCGCCGCACACTCTTTTTCAAAACCAGGGCGGCAGTACAACGCGATTTTATTCATGGCGCTCGGCCTTTTTCCTCAGACGCAAAGCGCCAATCAACATCAATGCCCAACCGATCAGAAAGCACATGCCCCCCACCGGTGTGAGATAAACCCAGAACTTCAGGTGAGACAGCGCCAGGCAATACAGACTGCCGCTGAAAAACAGAATACCTAACGCCAACAGCGCCCCACTCCAGTAAAACCACAGGCTGACCCGGCGCTGCATCGCGATAGCCAAGGCCAGAATAGCCAAGGTGTGAAAGCCTTGGTACTCAAGCCCGGTACGTATCCAGGCCATTTCGTTGGCCCCCAGCGTATTACTCAATACGTGCGCACCAAATGCTCCTAAAGCGACATATAAAAAACCACTGATAGCGGCAAAAATCAGCATAGAACGACTACTCATCGTTATTCACCTTATAGAGATTAACCGGCCTTACTGTTCATAGCGAAAGCGGAACTTTTCCTGCTCACTGGCTGCACGCGCCAGGATCCATTGGCGAAAGGCGGCTATTTTACCCAGTTCTGCCTGGCTGTCATGGCATACCAGATAAAAAGCATTTTTACTTACCAGCACATCGTTGAACGGGCATACCAAGCGCCCGGCTTCGATTTCGGTTTGCGCCATCACGTTATTGACCAGCGCAATGCCTTGGCCATGCACCGCCGCCTGAACCACCATGGCACTGTGGCTGAAGATGGGCCCCTGCTGCACATTAATGTGCTGTAATCCCAGCTGCCGGGTATAGGCCAGCCAGTCGCGGCGTGAAGTATCATGCAGAAGCGTGTGATAAGCCAGATCGGCTGGCGCTTTTAGCGCATGTTCGCCCGTCAGCAGCGTTGGCGAGCAGACCGGCAGCAGATATTCCGCATACAGACGCTCGGCACGCACCCCCAGCCAGTTGCCACGGCCATAGAAGATTGCCACGTCAACGTCGTCTGCCAGTTTATCTTCTTCACGGTCAATGGCTTGTATACGGACATCGATCCCCGGATAAGCTGAATTAAAGCCAGAAAGGCGCGGCACCAGCCACTGAATGGCAAAGCTGGGTGGCAGGCTTACCGTCAAAGCCCCCTTGGCGCTACGTGCCTGAAGCTTGCGCGTTGCTTCATTAATCGACGTGAAAATCTCTTTTATATCCAGGTAATAACTTTGCCCTTCCTCGGTTAGCAGCAGTGAACGGTTACGCCGCCGGAACAGCTTCAACCCAAGAAAATCTTCCAGCGATTTAATCTGGTGACTCACTGCCGCTTGAGTCACAAACAGTTCCTCTGCCGCTTTGGTAAAGCTCAGATGACGGGCTGCCGCATCAAAAACCCGCAGCGCATTAAGAGGTGGTAAGCGTTTAGACATGAATTAGCTACTTTTGTGTAACAACTTTCCGAATTATTCGGCATAAAAAATCAGGCAGCGTTATCTATAACGCAGTGGCCCCGCCGGAGTGAGTTATTTCCATTAGTTTTTTTAATCCGAGCCATTATAAATTGTCCGTTGAGCCTGCGCCAGTAAATACCTATAGTGGCGACACTTCCTGAGCCGGAACGAAAAGGAATTGGGTGTCGAAGACGCCGATGAACTTTTGGCTCTGTGGTTGTGATGTTGTGTTTGCAAATTGTCCGCGAGTCCGGACGTGGTAGCTAAGCTACTGTTTTTTCAATTTCTGTATATTTACCCTGTCTGTCCATAGTGATTTTATGCAGCACCGCAAGATTTGCGGTGCTTTTTTTTGCCGGTAATTCAGCATTCTTTTCACCTCGAATTATTCAGGAAACTTGTCTCAGCCGAAAAAATAGGACAGGATCATGGCCTGACAAAGCCAGTGATAACCCGCTTATGACACCTTTCGATCCCACCGATTTCCGCCGCCAGTTTCCGGCCCTCAAACAGCCTGGAATCTATCTCGACAGCGCCGCAACTGCACTGAAACCGCAGGTAGTGATCGACGCCACGCAGCAGTTCTACAGCGCAGATGCTGCCACCGTCCATCGCAGCCAGCACCGGGCAGCGCAGGATCTGACTGCCCGTTTCGAGCGTGCGCGTCAGCAGGTGGCAACGCTGATTAATGCTCCGCAGGCAGATGACATCGTCTGGACGCGTGGGACCACCGAAGCGATCAACCTGGTCGCACAAAGTTATGCCCGCCCGCGCCTGCAACCAGGCGATCAGATCCTGGTGAGCGAAGCCGAACACCATGCCAACCTGATCCCCTGGCTGATGGTGGCGGAGCAAACCGGAGCTCAGGTGGTGAAACTGCCGCTGGGTAGCGATCGGCTGCCGGATCTGGCGTTGCTCCCCACCCTGCTCAGTGAGAAAACCCGGATTTTGGCGCTGGGGCAGATGTCCAACGTCACCGGAGGTTGCCCGGACTTGGCTTTCGCGATCGAACAGGCGCACGCCGCCGGTGCCGTGGTGATGATCGACGGGGCGCAGGGCGTGGTGCATTGCCCGGCAGATGTTCAGCAACTGGATATCGATTTTTACGCGTTCTCGGGGCATAAAATCTATGGCCCGACCGGCATTGGTGCACTGTATGGTAAAACTGCGCTACTGGCAGCAATGGGCCCATGGCAAGGCGGCGGCAAAATGCTGACCGCAGCTTCCTTCAGCGGTTTTACCGCACAAAAACCACCACACTGTTTTGAAGCGGGTACCCCCAATATCGCTGGCGTACTTGGGCTGGCTGCGGCCCTCGATTGGCTAAACACTCAGGATATGGCGGCAGCCGAACAATACAGCCGCGATTTGGCACGCAGTGCCGAGCAGCGCTTGGCCCGGTTGCCGGGGTTCCGCAGTTTCCGCTGTTCCGGCTCCAGCCTGTTGGCGTTTGATATTGCCGGTATTCATCATAGCGATATCATTACCTTACTGGCTGAACAGGGCATCGCGCTGCGTGCCGGCCAGCATTGCGCTCAACCGCTAATCGCCGCCCTTGGGGTCAGCGGTACGCTGCGCGCCTCGTTCGCCCCTTACAACCGGCCAGAAGATGTGGATGCTTTAGTCAACGCGCTGGAAAGCGCCATCGAATTGCTGGCGGAATAAGATGAACCTGCTTGCCCCTCATCCTTTTGGCAGTGAAATTACCGCCGAAACGCTGACAGCTAAATTTAACGCGCTGAAACAGTGGGAAGACCGCTATCGTCAGTTGATCATGCTGGCAAAACAGTTACCACCGTTGCCAGAAGAACTCCGGCAAGCGGAAATGGAGCTGAGCGGTTGTGAAAACCGTGTCTGGCTTGGGCATCAGCGGCTGGAAGATGGCTCATTGCACTTCTATGGCGACAGCGAAGGCCGCATCGTGCGCGGTTTGTTGGCGATCCTGCTGACCGCCGTAGAGGGCAAAACACCACAACAGATCCTGGCCGCAGATCCCCTGGCTTTGTTCGATAGTCTGGCGCTGCGTAGCCAACTCAGCGCTACGCGCGCCAGCGGCCTGCAAGCGCTGGCTACCGCAGTCAAAGGTATTGCAGCGCGCTACGCCTGACGCGCTGCCTTGGCCATCATCTTTTTCAGCGCATGAGAAACGGCAACAAAGCCAAAGGTGGCGGTAACCATGGTTGCCGCGCCAAAACCTGCACTGCAATCCATTTTCTTCGGCCCTTCTGCCGTGCTGCGGGAAGCGCAGACGGTGCCATCCGGCTGCGGATAAACCAGCGGTTCGGTGGAGAACACACAATCAATTCCCAGCTTGCCTTTGCTGTTTTTCACCACGTTGAAGTCATTCTTCAGCCTTTCACGCAGTTTCGCCGCCAGCGGATCCTGAATGGTCTTTGACAGATCGGCGACTTCAATCCGCGTTGGATCGATCTGCCCACCGGCCCCACCGGTAGTCACCACCGGGACTTTGAAGCGGCGGCAATAGGCCAGCAGCGCCGCTTTCGGCCGCACGCTGTCAATCGCATCAATCACATAGCTGAAATTATGGTTCAGCAGCTCAGCGACATTGTCTGGCGTAATGAAGTCATCTACGCAAGTCACTCGGCATTCTGGGTTAATCGCCAGAATACGCTCCGCCATTACCTCAGTTTTGGACTGGCCAACATGCTGGCGTAACGCATGGATCTGACGATTGGTATTCGTGACGCACACATCATCCATGTCGATCAACGTAATAGCACCGATACCGGTTCTTGCCAGCGCCTCCGCCGCCCACGACCCTACTCCGCCAATGCCAATCACACACACGTGCGCCTGGGCAAACAGCGCCAGCGCAGGCTGGCCGTACAAACGCGCGGTGCCGCCAAAACGCTGTAAATAGGCCTCTGAATAGGGTGTACTCATCTCGCTTTTATTACCTTAAACTTGCAAATGATAAGGGCCGGAAGATCCGGCCCCTGCGGGTCAAATTCTATGTCTTTTGCCCTTCAGCGGGTGACCAGTTGGGAACCGCCCGAGGTAGACTGCGGCTGGTAAGCACCAAACTGCGGCATATCGCCATCGGCCCCTTTCAACACCCACACGCGGCCATAGTGGTTATAGTAACCCGCCGAATGACCGGCTTCTGGGCCAATACCCTGATACATGTCGAAGTGCTGGCCTTTAATCGCGCCACCCACATCTAAGGCGACCATCAGACGCATTTCGTATTTTCCCGTGAACTTGCCCTGGTTGTCCAGCAGAGGAACTTCTGCCAGCAACGTGGTACCCGCCGGGATCAATGAACGATCGGATGCCACCGAGGCTTTGGCCACCAGCGGTACGGCACTGGCGCCCTTCACCGGGGCAAAATGTTGCGGATGGAAAAACACAAAGGAAGGATTCTGCTCCAGCAGTTCGCGCACTTCTGCTTCGCTGTGGTTCTCCGCCCACTGGCGGATCGCCTGCATCGACATATCGGCCTTGGTCACTTCACCACGATCGATCAACACCTTGCCGATACTGCGATAGGCATGGCCATTCTTGCCGCTATAGCCAAAGAACACCAACGGCTGGCCGTTGCCGAAATCGACATAACCGCTGCCCTGGACTTCCATCATAAAGTTATCCATCAGCGAATTGGTATAAGCGATGATGTAACGGCTATCGAGTGCGCCGGAATAAATGGCCGCGCGATCCGGCAAGCGGCGTTTACCTTTGGTTGGCATGCGGTATAACGGATAGCGGAACTCGCCCTGTTGAGTATAACGCGCCTGCAAAACCGGGGTGTAATAACCGGTAAACTGGACGTTACCGTAGTTATCCACGCCTTCCATCTGATAGGCGCTCAGGCCGAACTGACTCAGTTGGCGAGTATCCGCGCCGGAAGCCATCCAGTTTTGCACCGCTTGATAAGTGGTGTTGTTGCGGCCAAAAAGGGCTGGAGAAGCATTCTTAATCTGCATCAATTGCTCGGAGTAGTCTTGGGCGTTAACGGGAACGCCTCTGGTGTTGGGCTGATTCACCAACTCCAGCGCCTGATCCAGACGGCCGTCTTTATACTGCTGCCCGTGGTCGGTCGGTTTTGATGAACACCCTGCCAGTACGGCAATCACTAATCCACCCAGCAGGTATTTGCCCCAACGTCCTTTCATTACATGCTCTCTCAGGCTGATATGTTCTATCGGCGAACGATAACAAACGGCTATAAATAAAGGAATCTTTGCCGCCAAAAATTCCCGGTCAAGTGATTATGATGAAAAAGAAGCCAATCTGAGGACTAATTCAGCATACAGATGGCTTTGAGGGGAATATTTGCAAAAAGGGTTGCAACAAAACGCATGGAGAGTATAGTGCGCTTCCATCGGACGCGGGGTGGAGCAGCCTGGTAGCTCGTCGGGCTCATAACCCGAAGGTCGTCGGTTCAAATCCGGCCTCCGCAACCAACCGATACTGCAACAGCAGTATCAGATAAAAGGTTGAATCCGATGGCAAAACAGGTATTATACGGACGCGGGGTGGAGCAGCCTGGTAGCTCGTCGGGCTCATAACCCGAAGGTCGTCGGTTCAAATCCGGCCCCCGCAACCAGCCGATACTGTACCAGCGGTATCACATGAAAGTGGGTTCGATAATATCAGTATCAAGACGGACGCGGGGTGGAGCAGCCTGGTAGCTCGTCGGGCTCATAACCCGAAGGTCGTCGGTTCAAATCCGGCCTCCGCAACCAATCTTGATAACCACGAACAAGCACCTTAACTGGTGTTTTTTTGTATCTGGAGTTTGTGAAACTGGCCATTAACCGGGCATCCTGCCCTACTGGTTAGTGACGAGCCTGCGCCCCGCCGTTGGCGAAGTAAGCCTTAATCCCCGCCAGAATAGATTCCGCGATCTGCTGCTGAAAATGGCTGGTACGCAGTTTGCGTTCTTCCTCAATATTACTGATAAACGCCGTTTCAACCAGGATTGATGGGATATCCGGCGCCTTTAGCACGGCAAAACCGGCCTGATCGACACTTTTTTTGTGCAAAGGATTAATTTTCCCCATTCGGCTGAGCACTTCCTTGCCGAACTTCAGGCTGTCATTGATGGTGGCGGTTTGCAGCAAATCAAACAGCGTATGATCCAGATAGCGGTCACCGCTCTTGCTTACACCACCAATCTCATCGGAAGCGTTCTGGGTCTGCGCCAGAAATTTGGCGGTATTGCTGGTCGCGCCCTTGGTCGACAGGGCAAAAACCGAAGAGCCGCGCGCTGTGCGGTTGCTAAACGCATCGGCATGGATGGAGACAAACAGATCGGCGCGCTGCTTGCGGGCTTTTGCCACGCGCACCTTCAGCGGGATAAACACGTCATCGTTGCGCGTCATAAACACTTTCATGTTTGGCTCACGCTTGATCAGCGCACTAAGACGGCGCGCAATCTGCAACACCACATCTTTTTCACGCGTCTTATTTTTGCCGATTGCACCAGGGTCTTCACCGCCGTGCCCTGGATCCAGCATGATCACCATCGGCCGATCGCGCCCTGCTTTACCAGCCTGCGGCGCTTCCGCCGGTAACGATCGCTCCAGATCCCCTTTGTTGTAATCTTCCAGCAATGCCAGCAGCGGATCATACTCTTCGCCGGTGCCGCCCTTGGTGGGATAGAGATCCACCACCAGTCGATTGCGGTATTCAGCCACCGGCGCCAAGGTAAACATATTCGGGCTAACGCTCTGCTTAAGCTCCAACACCAACCTGATGGTGTTTTTATCGAACTGGCCGACGCGCGCCTGCTTCAGGTAAGGGTCTTCCTTGCGCACCTGCCCGGCCAGCCCTTTGAGCACGCTATTGAGGTGAACACCTTCGATGTCGATCACGATGCGGTCAGGATTGGCAAGCGCAAACTGTTGGTATTTCAGCGGCACGCTGGATTCCAACGTCACGCGGGTGTAGGTCGAGGAAGGCCAGACGCGAACGGCAATCACATTCGCAGCGGCGGCAAAACCTACGCGGCTCACACTCAGCAACCAGGTTGCGGCAACCCCCTGTAACAAACGACGGCGGCCTGGATTGTGGTTAGCGTTAGTCATGCGGCTCCAGCGGCGATAAAGATTTAAGAAAACACCCAAAAGTGAGAATGGCAAAAACTTTAACCAATCCATTCGTGGCTGTCATTAGGAAATCTTTTTATGTTTTTTCAATTTGTTAATGAAATAACTGAGTTAACCAAGATCGCCACGCAAATTCCTGCTTGCCATCGGGGCAATAAAAGAATAAAAATACAAAAATACCGTATAAATATGCAAAAGAGGTTTTGCCGTGAAGGAACGTAGCACAGAGCTGGTCCAAGGATTCCGTCACTCAGTTCCCTATATTAATGCTCACCGTGGCAAGACGTTTGTCATCATGCTGGGTGGGGAAGCCATTGAGCATGAAAATTTCTCCAGTATCGTCAATGATATCGGGCTCTTGCACAGCTTGGGGATCCGTCTGGTGGTGGTGTATGGTGCACGGCCGCAGATTGACAGTAATCTGGCGCAGCACAATTACGAACCGATTTATCACAAGCATACCCGCGTTACCGATGCCCATGCGCTGGAGCTGGTCAAACAGGCTGCTGGCCTGCTGCAACTGGATATCACTGCACGGCTCTCCATGAGCCTGAACAACACACCGCTGCAAGGGGCGCACATCAACGTGGTAAGCGGCAACTTTATCATTGCCCAACCGCTCGGTGTGGATGATGGCGTTGACTATTGTCACAGCGGCCGTATCCGCCGCATCGATGAAGAAGCCATCCATCGCCAGCTCGACAGCAATGCAATTGTGCTGATTGGCCCGGTGGCGGTTTCCGTTACCGGTGAGAGCTTCAATCTGACTTCTGAAGAGGTAGCCACGCAGTTAGCCATCAAACTGAAGGCAGAAAAAATGATTGGTTTCTGCTCATCGCAAGGGGTGGCTAACGCAGAGGGGCAGATCGCACCCGAACTGTTCCCCAACGATGCGCAAAAACGCATTGAGCAACTGGAAGCAACCGGCGATTACTACTCTGGCACCGTGCGTTTCCTGCGCGGTGCGGTCAAAGCCTGCCGCAGCGGCGTACGCCGCAGCCACCTGATCAGCTATCAGGAAGACGGGGCGCTGGTGCAGGAACTGTTCTCACGCGACGGTATCGGTACTCAGATCGTCATGGAGAGCGCAGAACAGGTACGTCGTGCGACGATCAACGACATCGGTGGCATACTCGAGCTGATTCGCCCGCTGGAGCAGCAAGGCATTCTGGTGCGCCGTTCGCGGGAACAGCTGGAAATGGAGATCGACAAGTTCACGATTATCGAGCGCGATAACCTGACGATCGCCTGTGCGGCACTCTATCCATTCTTGGAAGAGAAAATTGGTGAAATGGCCTGTGTGGCAGTCCACCCGGATTACCGCAGTTCGTCGCGTGGCGAAATGCTGCTGCAAAGGGTAGAAAGCCAGGCACGGCAAATGGGCTTGCAGAAGCTGTTTGTGTTGACCACCCGCAGCATTCACTGGTTCCAGGAACGTGGCTTTACACCGGCGGAAGTGGACGTTCTGCCAATGCAGAAACAGGCGCTGTACAACTATCAGCGCCGTTCAAAAATCCTGCTGGCCGATCTGTAAGCGTTTACGGGCGCTGTATCACAGCGCCTATTCCCCTGCCTGCAACCGTTCTGCCAACCCACTGCGGCGTTGAGTTGGCGTGCGGATGGCGCTCAGCAAAACCTTATCCGTGGCGTAAAGCGAAAGCTGCTTACGTGCACGGGTGATGGCGGTATATACCAGCTCACGGGTCAACACCGGCAGAAAATGATTCGGCAACACCAATACCGTATGGTCAAACTCCGATCCCTGCGATTTATGCACCGTCATCGCATAAGCGGTTTCATGCGCCGGTAAACGGCTCGGCTGCACCGACTTAATGCTGCCGTCCGGTAACTGGAAATGCACCCGAAGATCGCCCTCCTCACCGGGCAAGGCGATGCCAATATCGCCGTTGAATAACCCCAGTGCGCTGTCGTTACGGCCAATCATCACCGGCCGCCCCAAATACCAACGCCCCGCTGGGCCAGGATTACGGCGGATCAGACCCGCACGCTGTAACCCGCTTTCAATGCGTTCATTCAACCCGGCAACGCCAAACGGCCCTTCGCGCAAAGCACACAGCACCTGAAAACGAGCAAAGACTTCCAGTATCGTGGTGGCATCAGCACCTTCGGCCACCTGCCTGAGATAATCACGATACCCCTCAACGCACGCATCCAGCAGTTGCTGATAATCCTCGGTTTCTGCCAGCGGATAACCCGCTACGTCACCATAGCGGCCATTCAGCGCCGCCATCGCCTGTTTGCCATCTCCTGCATTCACCGCCAAGGCCAACTGACCAATGCCGGATTTGGCATCGAATCGATAGCTCTTACGCAGCAGACACAGGCTGTCACGCACTGCCGCCCCCGCGGGCTGCCCCTGCAACGGATATCCCGTCAAGCGTGCCAGTTGGGCTGCACGAGCCTCACTGTAGCCTTGCTCGGCAAAACGGCAGATATCCCCTAACACCGCCCCCGCCTCTACCGAAGCCAACTGATCGCGATCGCCGAGAAATATCACCCGCGCCTTAGGCGGCAAAGCGGCAATCAACCGCGCCATCATCGGTAAATCCACCATTGACGCCTCATCCACCACCAACACATCAAGATGCAGCGGATTGCCTCGGTGGTAACGCATCCGCTGGCTGTTGGGCTGCGCGCCCAGCAAACGATGCAAGGTGGCGGCTTCCGCCGGGAACAACGCGCGCTGCTCCGGTGTGAGGGGGAGCAGACGGCTGGCAGTGCCCAGTGATTCCGTCAGCCGCGCTGCCGCTTTGCCGGTGGGAGCCGCAAGCTGGATACGTAAGCGCTCATCACCACCAAGCTGCACCAGTGCGGCCAGCAATTTGGCCACGGTGGTGGTTTTACCGGTGCCTGGGCCGCCGGAGATCACGGCGATGCGGCGAGTGGCAGCCACGGCGGCAGCGATCTTCTGCCAGTCTGGCTCATCTGCCGCCTCACCAAACAGTTGATCGAGGATCGCGCGAAGCTGTGCCTCTTCAACCGGTTGCGAAACCCTGTCGCTGCTAATAAAGGCCGCGACTTCGCCTTCACTCTGCCACATACGCTGCAAATACAACCGATGCTGCTGTAACACCAGCGGCGTGGCTGAGTTGCCATCGCTCACGGCAGCCGAAGCCGCCAGGCATTGTTGCCAACGGGCTAAATCCGGCTGCCCCGCCGCCTGCCATGCGGCCAGTGCCAGCTCTGGCTGGCGGCCATTGAACAGGTTTTCTGGTAACAGCTGATCCAACAGCAGGCAGACGTGGCCGGCTCCCGCTTCTGCACTCAGGCAGGCGGCTGCCAGCAGGAGTTCCGGTTCGTCATCTCCAGCGACAATCTGGGCGAAATGCACATCCAGAGGCCGTAATGCGCCCAACACCAACGCCTGATTCAGGATCTCAATCATTGCCCATCCTCCGCGCTGATGGCTGCTCCGCTGAACAGACGATCCATCCCTTGCACCAACGCTTCCTCTGGCCGACAGGCAAAAATCCCGTTGCCCGGATGTTCAGCATCAACGCCGCGTAAAAACAGATAAATCACTCCGCCAAAATGATGGTTGTAATCATAATCCGCCAGGCGATGCCCCAGATAACGGTGCAACGCTAGGGTATAAAGCTGATATTGCAGATCGTAGCGATGCTCCGCCATTGCCCGCTCCATAGCCTGCTGGGTGTAAGCGCTACTGTCTTCACCCAGCCAGTTGGATTTGTAATCCAGCAGGTAGTATTTACCTTGCCAGCAAAACACCAGGTCGATAAAGCCTTTCAACATGCCTTGCACCTGCTGGAAATTCAGCTCAGGGCAATGCACAGAAAGCGGATCGTAACGCTTCACCAGTTGATCCAGTTCGCGAGCCTGCAACACCCCGTTGATCGGCAAATAGAACTGCATTTCCGCCTGCTTGAATTGCGGCTTCAGGGCAGAGAGAGCCACACCGCTGTCATTGAGCGGCGTATTCAGCAACACCTGCATCCACTCCTTCAATACTGGCAGCCAATGTTCTTCAAAACCCTGCTTCTGCAACTGTTCCAACAATGTTTTTTCATCAAGCGGCTGCGTGAAATCCAGGGTTTCAAACAGGCTATGCAGGAAGGTCCCCGGCGCGGCACCACGTGGGAAGGTATGCGGAGTCAGTTCTGGTGCTTTATCTGCCACGTACTCCCCGGCGGCATCGACGTCCAATCGCGGTAACAACTCCTGCATTCCTGCCGTACCGTGCTGCTGTAGGCCGGTATAACTAGTCACGCGCCAGAAATCCTGCATCCGACGCGAAAAGTGTTTTGCCGCCAATTCGGCCACGGCGGTGGTTTGAGGCTGCCAAGGGTGTTCATCGGGCGCATCCACCAGTGCGAGTTTAATACCGCCAGTGGCCAGCTTTTGCAGGCTCTCTTTCAGATAGGCAGCATCACCGGCCTGCCCCGCCTGCACCAGATACCCCAGCGCACTGCGGTGCAAATCGGTCTCCCCCTGTTTTTTACGCGTGCCCAGAAACAGCGGCGCGATACCGATACTACAGTGGTATACCGAGCGGGTTAGCGCCACGTACAGCAGGCGTAAATCTTCCGCCAGCCGTTCTTCTTCGGCCCAGGCGATACTTTCTTCATTGGCATTAAGATCCAGCAGCGCTTGGAAAGTCTTGCGGTCGTGATACAGCACCTGCTGCTGTTGGCGGAAATTACCAATAAACGGCAACCACACCAGATCGAACTCCAACCCTTTGGATTTGTGGATGGTAATCACCTGTACCAGATGGCGATCGCTTTCCAAGCGCAGTTGCTGATTATCCGACTGGCGATTCGGTTGAGCGATCTGCTGTGCCAGCCAACGCACCAACGCATGTTCGCTGTCCAACTGTGCCGTAGCCTCCTGCAACAGTTCCCCCAAATGCATCACATCCGTCAAACGGCGCTCACCGCCGGGGCTGGCCAGCAAGTTTTCAGCCAGATGCCGCTGGGCCATCACCTCACGCAGCATCGGTAAGACGCCACGCCGCTGCCAGTGGGTACGATAGGTATCAAACTCGTCAACCAATGCATCCCAGGCCTGTTCATTCTGATTCAGGCTATCCAGCGCAGCCGCATCCAGCCCGAGCAACCCGGTCGCCATTGCGCTACGTAAAGTACGCTCCTGTTCCGGTGCCAGCACCGCCTGCAATAACCACAGCAGGTCTTTAGCTTCCGGCGTATCAAATACGCTGTCGCGATTGGAAAGGTAGACCGAGGGGATCGCCAACGCACTGAGTGCGTCACGCACCAGCGCCGCCTCGGCACGGCTGCGCACTAGAATGGTAATATCCGATGCCTGCACGCTACGGCGTTTATCACCATTCACCAGCCAGGCTTCACCTGCCTGCCCAGCGCTGAGCCAATCCCTGATTTGCGCCGCACACCAGCGGGCCATCAATTGTTGGTAATCACTTACTCCAACGCCATCCCCCTGCTGCAACCAAAACTGCATTGCCGGTTGCGGCTTGTTTTGCCATTCAAACACCAACCCCTGATTCTTCTGCGCCGCAGCAACATCAATGAACGGGATCTGACTGAACAGAAACGGGTTTTCCACCTGGGCAAACAGCCGATTCACGCTGCCCACCATCGCCGGTGATGAACGCCAGTTAGTCTCGAGCGTATAGTGGGCGCTCACCTCTGAACGAGCACGCATATAGGTGAAGATATCCGCACCGCGGAAAGCGTAAATCGCCTGTTTTGGGTCGCCAATCAGCAGCAAACCACAGTCTGGCTGGCCAATATAAAGTTTTTGGAAGATACGGTATTGCTGAGGGTCGGTATCCTGAAACTCATCGATCATCGCCACCGGATAACGCTGGCGGATCGCCTGAGCCAGCTGTTCGCTACCGGCACTTTGCAAGGCCGCATCCAGCTTGCTGAGCAGATCATCAAACCCCAGTTCGGCACGCTGGCGCTTCTCTTGCGCAATGGAGGTACGTATTTCGCTCAAGGCGCGGGCCATAATCAGATCGCGCAGCGTTAAGGGTTCAGCAAACAGCTCATCAATCGCCACAAATAGCCCATGGCGCGGTGCTTCTCCTTTTTTGGTTTTCTCCAGCAATATCGACTGGCGGAATTTATCCAACTCTTTCGGTAGTTGATAATCCTGCGTTTCCTGCCCAGCCCATTCGCCGACCTTATTCAACCAATTAGGCAAATGTTTGCTGCTGTAGCTGCGCTTATCGACGCCTGACTGGCTGATTAATGCCTCCAGTTCCCCGGCATTGGCCCGCCATTGCGTTTTAATGGCATCAATACGCGCAACAATCTGCTCATGGCGCATCAGTACCGTTTCATCATCTTTCGGTGGCTGGCGCAATGCTGGCGCCTCACCCTGCAAATAACCGGCAAGATCGCTCAACAGCGCCTCCGGGCCGCTCCACTCCTGGCTTACCGCCCTTGCCACGTTCAACGGCAAGGGGTAGCAATGACGCCGCCAGAAGTCTGCGCAGGCCTGACGCCGCAGCGGCAACTCATCCTGTATCAGCGTTTGTTCAAACAGGATGCCGGATTCGAACGCATTGTGAGTGAGCATTCGCTGACAAAAACCGTGGATGGTGTAGATCGCCGCTTCGTCCATCTGCCGTTCTGCCGCCAGCAGTTGCGCCGCCGCATCAGGCAGATCGCCAATTTCTGCCATCAGTGAAGAAAACAGTGGATCTTCACTTCGCCCGCGCACGCAGGCAATCCGCAATGCGTGGATATTGCTGCGAATACGGCCGCGTAACTCCTCGGTAGCCGCCTCGGTAAAGGTGACTACCAGAATTTCCTCTACCGTCAGAGGACGATGAAAGGCGGCTGCCTGGCCTAAGCCAAGCAGCAAACGCAGATAGAGCGCGCCAATAGTAAAGGTTTTGCCGGTTCCCGCCGAAGCTTCAATCAACCGCTCACCAAACAGCGGTAACGTCAGTGCATCAAGCCTCTGAGGAACAACGGGGGTCATGGCGTCGCCACCTGGCGTGGCAATGTTTGCTGCAACGCAGAAGTATTGGGATAAGTCACCCAGCCTTCACCCGGTGCGGCAAAATCGGCTTTCTCCTGGTTGCTGCCACTCACCTGTGACAACACGGCCAGCCCCTGTGGCTGAATGACTGCCTGCTGGAAATAATCCGCCAGCTTGGCTGGTGTTATCGCCGTAATCTGGGTAATCAGTTTCTGGCGGGTATCGAAAGCGAAGTTACCGCGATCAAAATCATTGCTGAAGCGGCCAGCCTCCTCACCCAAGGTTTGTGGGCGCTGCTTCAGTTCATTGATCATCGCCTGCTTATACTGGGCGAAGTCGGCCTCACTCATCTCACGCAAACGTTTCTCAGTCTTAGGATAGAAATCCTGATAGCGCTGATAAAGATAAGCTGGTTGCTTACTGTTGCTTTGCAACAGAAAACCGACGCCCCACTGGCGGCCGACCGACGTGGCAAAGGCGAATACGGCATAACCGAGCTGCTCTTGGGTACGCAACTGGCTGTAGAACCAGGGCTGAATAATCTGCCCCAGCAAAGAGCTGTAGGCCATGCCGGTCACCTCATCGTAACCCGTCGGCACATACACCGCCGCCAATGCCGAGTCGGTACTGCTGCCTGGGCGCTGTAGGTTTGCGAACTGACTCTTGGCCACCACCACTTTTTCACCATGCCACCAGGTCACTCCTGTGCAACCTAAGTGCTGTTTTAGCGTGAAAGCCAGCGTATCTACCTGCTGCTTACTCATGTTGCCTACCACCAGCAGTTCTGGCGTGGCTTCGGTCATCAAGCTGTCACGGTAAGCCAGAACATCTTTCAGCGTCAGCGTTTTCAGCACTTCGCGGCGCTCACTGCGCTCGGTATAAGGTACCCGAGAAAGCATCTGCACCGGTTGGATTGCCAATTCAAACGCTTTGCCCTTCTCTGCCGAATCTAACTGTTCCAGATACCAGGATTTAGCCTGCGCGAGTTGTTCGTCGGTTGGCGTGAAGCTGGAATACCCTTCAATCAGCGAAGTCAGCAACTGTGGTAAGCGCTGGGTAAAACCGCTGGCATTAAACATCAGGCCATTGTTTGGCGAGGTGGAGAAGCTCAGCCCGCCGACGGAAGCCTGATAGCTCAACTGATCGAGCGAAAGACCGGCCAGATAATCCATCAGGGAAAACAGCACCTGATTGCGTGCAGAATCCATAGTCTTAGGGTTGCGTAAAGCCACGGTGACATCGGCCTTCGGCTCATCGGCAAAATAACGGCTCGGCATATACAACACACGCAGGCCCGGCTGGTTCACCACCATTTCTGGTTTGGTAAACTCGTGCGACGGCGTATTCAGGGTAAAATCATCAGGGATATAAGGGTTCAGCCCCGGCATAGAAAGCACAATCCCTTTGCCCAACTGCTGCCACTTCTCGAATCGCTCCGGCGTAATTTTGTCGACCTGATAAGGGGCTTCAACGAAGTAAGCCGTTTTGTTATGCGGCTCATCCGGGCTGATAAACCAGATGCGCGCATTCTGCGGTGTCATCTGGTTCAAACGTTCTGTAATGGCTTGCGGATCGAAGCGGTCTGCCAGATAAGGGGCATCCAGCGTGTGCTCGATCGGCACACGCAGCATGGTATCTACCAGCCATTCGATATAATCCATATTGCGGGTAATCGACGGATAGCGGAAGTCCAGATTCAGGACGTTGGCAATCTCATCAAAATAACTTTGCTTGATCCCTTCACTGCGCAACATGTTCAAATAACTGAAGATGGCCGCAACCACCTTGTCACGTTCCATCAGGCCTTTGTCGGTCAGTGAAACGTTGATCGAGAAAATACCTCCGTTGCGATCCACCATAGGATCGGCACCGGCATTGATGGCATCAGCCAACCCTTGCTTTTGCAGCCAGTCGGAAAGCGTATTCTTGCTGCGGTTACCGATCAGGTAGCTGATATAGGTATCGGTTTTACTGCGAAACTCCGCGCTGTTATTGTCGATGCGGAACTCAACTTTCAGTTGTTTGCTCGGTTGCGCTGGCACGTAATGAATGATGATGCCCTGCTGCTCAGCGGTCACACTAGGAACTGTGATTGGCGGCACTTTCACCTCACGGTTGGGTATACGGCCAAAGGTTTTGGCCGCCAGTTCCGCCATGTTCGTCAGTGACTGGTTGCTGTATAAAACCCCCATCATCAGATTGGCAGAATAATAACGCTGGTAAAACCCGGTCAGTTCATCGTGCAATTTGCTACCCGGTTTATCCTTCAGGGTCTCAAGATTACCACCGGCAAAACGGGCACTGGGGTGTTCAGGGTTCAGCGTTTCGGCCCTTACCTGAGCCATGCGCATACCGTCACGAGAACGGGCCATAGTCAATTCGGCATTCACCGCATTGCGTTCACGATCGGCATTGCCTGGATCCAGCAGCGGTTCTGCAATGGCATCAGCCATACGATCCACCGCCGCTTCCAGCGCGTTATTTTCCACTTCCAGATAAAAAGCGGTACGGTAAGACGCGGTACTCGCGTTATGGCTACCGCCATGTTTTTTCAGGAATTCAGCGAGATTTTCTGCTTCTGGATAGCGCTTGGATCCCATCAAGACCATATGTTCCAGGTAATGGGCCAATCCGAGCTGACTGGCTGGGTTTTCCAGCGACCCGACCGGCAACGCCAGCGCAGCCAGTGATTTCGGTGCCTGTGCGTCGGAAACCAGCAGCACCGTCATCCCGTTCGCCAATGTGATTGCCTGGTAATGGCGCGGATCGTGATCGCTTTTGTGGATCTTCTCCGCCAGTGGTTGCCATCCTTGAGCTGCCCAGCTTAACGGCACCCAAAACATGACTAACAACACTAACCCAGTAATGCGGACCAACTGTCTGCGCATATCCAAAATAAACCCCTATTATCTTGCCGTTACGCCGACTCACTGACGTTAACGGCACTCTACAAAACGAAAAAATAAAAAGACTTCAAGTTACACCGCTTGAAAGGCAACGAGTCTAATGTCTGTACGCCATGTAAGACCGGAGACAACCTCAATGGTTGAATATAAATCTAGCTATTTTTTATCATCTCCCACTAATCAGTACCACCTGAGGATTCTTATCCTAGGTTATTACGTGCCACTGGCAGCAGGTAACGTTCGGTTTCACCAAGAATTTGCTCAAGATAGACGTTATCCATTTGCCGGAAAACTCGCTGGATATAGGGATCTTCGGCTTCCCCCGGTATCCGTTGATCCCCCTGCCAGATTTGCAGCAGCTTGGCGCGCGCTTTGATTTGCACCTCTTCAGCCCAGTCAATCTGCTGCGTTTCCGCCTGATAACACTGGCTCAACCACGCCCAACCGCTTTTGTTTAACAACATCAGGGGTTGTGACAAACCACGCTGATAGCCGGCAACCAGTTCTGCCAACTGGTCATGGGCTTCCACGGCGGAGAGTGCCGCAAAACGCCAGATAGAATTCTTGCGCCCGAACATGCGGCTGGTTCCCGTGCCACCAGCACAGCAATACACCAGGTGTTCCAGCCAAAGCAAAATGCCATCTACCGCCGAAAGCGTGGCTGGCCGCCAACGCAGCAGGCCATCCTGTTGGACTTGATGCAGCCAACCACTGATACGTATGCCCGCAACGTCAATATCCAATTCCAGGCTGCTGTTTTCCTGCCGCTCATTGCGTACCCGTTCAGCCAGTTCGCTCATCTCTTCCTGCTGAGTTTGCCAGTAGATCTCACCAAATGCCCCATAGGGTAAACCACCAGACGCACGCACCCGCTGGAATAACAGCGCTGTATCTTCTTGCTCTATCAGGGTATTCAGCAGTTGGCTGTTGAATTGATAACGGCTGAGGTTATCTAGAATAAAAGGTTCTTCTTCCGGTAGTTCGGTCTCTTCCAGAATGAAGTTGACGCCGAGGCGCAATTGAAAAAACGCCCGTATTGGATGGCGATAGAAGCGCAGCAACTCATCCAGCGAAATTTGTGTTTTCTCTTCAACCAGCAATGGTTGATTAAACGCCGGATAGGCAGCCCCACGGCCATCTGCCGCTGGCAGCCACTCTGCGGCATAGCTTTGTGCTTCACTCCCCGGCAGGAAGTTTTCGGCAGCAAACGGCATGCGGGGGTGCCACCTAAGTAAATGTTTGCCTACCCGATGCGCACTGACGTCTGCATTACAGGCCTCATCACCCGGTAAACAATAGCTCTGCTCCAGGTACTCCAGCAGTTCAGTAACCAGCACCGACGGATAGCGCTCGCTATTATCCTGAATCGAACGGCCAATAAAGCTGATATAGAGCCGCTGTTGGGCCGAGAGGAGAGCCTCCAGGAACAGATATCGGTCGTCGTCACGGCGGCTGCGATCGCCACGTTTGACCTGTTGAGCCATCAGGTCAAAACCCAATGGCGGTAAAGTACGTGGATAAACCCCATCGTTCATCCCCAGCAGGCAGACCACCTTGAACGGAATGGAACGCATCGGCATCAAGGTGCAGAAGTTGATCTGCCCGGCCAGAAAACGCTGGCTGATACGTTGCTGATCGAGCCGAGCCGCCAATTCATTGCGCAGCAGCGTCAGCGGCACAGTATCGGGGTAGCGAGCCGATAGCCCATATTCGATGATCTTCAACCAGTCCCGTTCAATCAGTGCTAATGCTTCTTCCGTTTCACTGTCCGTCTTAAAGAAGCTATCAAGCAAGCGACGGCACAGTGGTAGCCATTCGGCCAGCGATCGCTCTTCACTCAGGAGCTTGCGCCAGTCGCTGAGCTGAGACAGCAGATCGGCCAGTTGCCCGGCCAGTTCGGCCACCAGCCCGCTTGATTCGTCATACGGCAATACCCCCTGCCAATCACCCGCATTACTGTCCATCGCATATCCCAGCAACATACGGGTAATGCCAAACCGCCAAGTGTGCTGACCGGTTGCTGGCAATGACAGTTCACGCACGTTGTCATCGTCCAACCCCCAACGCACGCCCGCTTCACCCGTCCAATGACGCAGCAGGCGCAACCCCTCTTCCTGTATGGAAAAACGGGCGGCCAACGCGGGCACCTCCAACAGCGCTAATACCTGCTCGGAGGTAAAACGACTCTGTGGTAAATCAAGCAGTGAGATAAAAGCCTGTAAGGCAGGATGTGCCTGGCTAGCCTTGCGGTCAGAGATGGCAAACGGCAGGTAGCGCTCCGCTGACGCATTGCCGAAAACCGCCTGGATATAGGGGGTATAGCTGTCAATATCTGCCACCATCACGATGATATCGCGCGCTGTCAGTTGGGGATCTTCGGCCAGCATCGCCAGCAGTTGATCGTGCAGCACTTCAACTTCACGCTGCGGGCTGTGGCAGGCATGCAGGCTGAGAGAGCGATCCTGCGGGTCCAGTAGCCGTTTATTGCCACTGTGCTCAAACGTTTCCAGCGTGGTACCGATCACCGAGTGATCTTCCAGTTCCAGCATGTCGTGCTGAATGGCATGCAGCAAACCGTCTGGCGGAATATCGACAAAGGCATCGATTTCCTGAACTGCATCCATCTGCGAAAGCAAATACAGATGATCACGCCCCAGTTTGCCCCATGAAGCGAGCAGCGGGTTGCTCAGTTGCTGTTCACCCTCGGCATCAAACAACTGCGCGGCCTGCTCAGGCTGGCGAAATAACCCCTGTTCCCGCGCCTGATGGTAGTGACGACGTTTGCGGCTTTGCAGGCGGGCAAGAAACGCATAGTCCTGGATATCTCCCCAGTAATAACGGCAGGGATTGGTAAACATCAGGTGGATATCAATGTGCTTGCCGAGTGCCTGCAACGCCTCCAGATAGACCGGTGGCAAGGCTGAGATTCCACAGATAAACACTCGGGGTGGCAAGCCAGCCGGGCATTGCTCGGCGTTTTCTAGATCGCTGATAAAACGGCGGTATAAATTGGCACGGTGCCATTTCTCTTGCCCCAGCTCATCCGTATACTCAACCAGTCTGCGCCACAGGGCAGCCTGCCATGGTTGAGCCTCAGCCAACCCGTCAATCAGTTCCTGGCGCTGCCAGCTTTCCAGCCACTGCGGGCGATAAACCAGATATTGGTCAAACAGATCCGCCACTCTACCGGCAAGCTGGTGGATCTTGCGCTTGTCGCCGTCGTCGGTAAGGTAATGTTGCAGCGGTGCAAACTCAGGTTGCATCAACATCTCAGGCAGCAACCACATCAGCTTCCAGGTCATGGCATCTTTGCTGAAGGCGCTCTCTTTTGGGATCCCTGGCAAAACCTTAGTGAACATATCCCAGATAAAGGTGGCAGGCAGTGGGAAAGCGATATTTGCGGCGATCCCCAATTGCTCTGCCAATTGCATTTGCAGCCACTGCGCCATACCGGGGCTTTGTACCAACACCACTTCCTGCTGAAAAGGATCGGCCAAGGGTTCTCTGGTTATCAACGTACTGGTCAGCGTTTTCAGTAAATCCAACTGATTGGAGTGATAGACCCTAAACATGCTGCTCCTTTAAACCGAATAAATACCCAGCCGGTATTTGAGGTTGATGACAAAGTGGTTTTTAAGCCCGAGATACTCGGGCCTAGCGCACCGAGGGGCGCTCTCCCTAATATCTGGCTTTGTCAGCAGTCTGAAATACCAGCCGGTATTTCGTACTGATTACTGCCCGATGCAATACCATCGGCTGAGTTCAACCTGCTGCCGCAGTGGTGTTTGTATTTTTACCGTTCGCCGCAGGCAAGGCGCTTCCGCCGTTCGGGTTTCCACTTCGCGCTGCCAGTTGGGGGGTAACGGTAAGGCGTTATCCTGCGTGATCGTCCCGGCGTTAAACATTTCCAATTGGTGATGCGCCAACGACCAAGCCTGCTGGTATTGCCATTGCCGCTGAAAAGCCTGCAACAAAACCTGATGATATTGTAACAGCCCCAGCAGCGAGACCGCGAATAACAATGCCGCGATCAAGACTTCAGGCAGGCTGAATCCCTGCTGATAATGCACGTTGGTGCGTTTAATCGGCACAATCACTCTCTTTCTTCTCGGGGCAAAAATCCAGCCAGCCGCCTTTTTCCACTTGTAGCACAACATCACCCACCGTATTGGTTTCACTGGCCAGTTGGTATAACCACAGCGGTTCAGCATTGGCAATCACCCCAGCTCCGCGCACCACCACAATACCGGTACGAGCAGAACGGCGGACGCAGGCTTGCAGAGCATCGGTAGGTAACGGCTGGCAATGCCATCGGGTTGCGGTCAGTTGCTCACGTGGCCACTGCTGCACCAGCCCCCAGTTCAAGGCGGAAACTGCCTGGTTGTAGGCGCGCAGATAACGCTGCTGATCGACCGCCAACAACAGGGCGCTCTCCAGTTGCCGCTGCTGGGCATTGAGCAGCATCAATCCCATCACCAGCAACAGCATTACCGCCGCCAGCGTACTGCCCCCCTGTTGTGCCTGCATGTTCAGAGAGCCTCCATACTGACAACCCATTCCAGGCGCTGCTGAATATTTTCCCGCACCGTTGAACGCCCTCCAAGGCTGAACAGCACCAGGGACTTGCCGCCATTCCCTACCCTCTCGCTGACGGAGAAGGCATTAATGTATACCTCTTCCGGATCGTGCAGACGTTCCCAACCGTTACCGCGGCATTGAGTCACGCCACGCTGCCCTTCCAGGGTTCCTGCTCGCAGGCGATAACCGAAATACTCCACATCACCCGCATTTTCCCACTGACCATTACGATTAAGGTCATAGGCGACAATCACACAGCTGGCTGGAACTTCGCCTTCGGCATTGCCGATCAATAACGCCTGCCCCTGGCACTGCCCGGCGCAAAATCCGGCACGGCGCAGGTCTTTCTCAATACCGAAAGCCAACTGACGCAATACCTGTTCCAAGCGGTAATAGCGGCCCACGTCGGTAGTTTGCTGCCGCAGGACCGGCAAAGTCTTGGCCGCACCCAATGCAATCAGGCTGCCAAACGTCATCGCCAACATCACTTCAGGCAAGGTAAAACCTTGTTCTAAGGCTGGCATAGCGCAACACCTCGAATCACCGTTTCTTCGCTGCATAGCCGCAGGCGCCCTTTGGCAGACAGCACCAGGCGTATGCGGCCTGCACCGTTAGCCAGCAGGATATGCCCAGCCTGAGCATTGTTACGCAGCCCGTAAAAACCCATCTCTTTTTGGGTGAAATCCTGTAATTGCACATCAATATGGATCGGAGTAAACACCCAGCCAGCCGCAGGGGTGCAACGAGTCGCTACGGTTTCGCTGCCGATACACCAAGGCTCCCCCTGCTTGAACCACAGCAGAGCATTGCGATTACGCCAGTTGGCATCGGCCTGCAAGCGCGTCAGGAAAGCCAGCAGTTGCTGGGCTGTTTGTTCCAGCCGCAGAGCCTGTTGATAAAGATGCCACTGGCTGACGCCCCAAGAGGTCAATGTGCCAGCCAGCAGCATCACCACCAGCAGTTCAATCAGCGACAGGCCCTGCTGGCGGTGGCCATAGCGGTATGGATATCTGTTCATCAGGCGAGTGTAATGCGCCGGATTGTCGGCTGCATAAGCGTTTACTCAGGCTGGAAAATACCGCGCAAAGTTTTTATGCATTTATCAGGGAAACAGCAAAAAACGCGCGCGGCTTCGCATTGCTGGCGAAGTAAGGAGGGAGGGAGTGATACAAAAAATAAGGGCCCAGTTATCAATCAACTGAGCCCTTTTAGCTATCAAAGGATATCAGATGGCAACAGGTGCCTTGATAGCCGGATGCGGGTCATAACCTTCAATCTCGAAGTCTTCGAAACGATAGTCAAACAGTGACTCTGGCTTACGTTTAATCACCAGCTTTGGCAATGCGCGCGGCTCACGCGTCAATTGCAGTTGGGTCTGATCCATGTGATTGCTGTAAAGATGGGTGTCACCACCGGTCCAGACAAAATCACCCACTTCGAGATCGCACTGTTGTGCCATCATATGCACCAACAGCGCATAGCTGGCAATGTTGAACGGCAGACCAAGGAACACATCACAAGAACGTTGATACAGCTGGCAAGAGAGCTTGCCGTCTGCCACGTAGAATTGGAAGAAAGCATGGCAAGGAGCCAACGCCATCTGGTCCAGTTCACCGACGTTCCATGCAGAAACAATGATGCGGCGTGAGTTCGGATCCTGTTTCAACTGCTGCAACACGTTGCTGAGCTGATCGATCTGGCGGCCATCTGCTACGCCCCAGGCACGCCATTGCTTGCCATAAACCGGGCCGAGATCGCCATTCTCATCGGCCCACTCGTCCCAGATCGTGACCTTATTTTCGCGCAGATAAGCCACGTTGGTCTCGCCGTTCAAGAACCACAGCAATTCATGAACAATCGAACGCAGATGACATTTTTTGGTGGTCACCAACGGGAAGCCTTCCTGCAGGTTGAAACGCATCTGGTGGCCGAAAATCGACAACGTGCCAGTGCCGGTACGGTCGGCTTTAGGTGTGCCCTCGGCGAGCACTTTGTTCATCAAATCCAGATACTGTTTCATTTTTCCTCACGACAGTTGTTGCTGCGGGCGACGACGATACGCCCAGATCATCACTATTATACCGGCCACGACCATCGGCACGGACAGGATTTGCCCCATGCTGACAACGCCGTCAAACAGGCCAAGCTGGGCATCCGGCTGGCGGAACGCCTCGACGATAATACGGAATACGCCATAGCCAATCAGGAACAGGCCAGAAACGGCCCCCATCGGGCGCGGCTTGCGGATAAACAGGTTCAGAATGATAAACAGCACCACACCTTCCAGCACCATTTCATACAGTTGCGACGGATGGCGCGGCAACACACCGTACTGATTCAGTATCGGTAACAAACTCGGATCAGCGGCGGCGATGGCGATGTCTTCGGAGCGGGAACCAGGGAACAGCATGGCCCAAGGCGTGTTAGTGGTCACTCGCCCCCAAAGCTCGCCGTTGATGAAGTTGCCTAAACGGCCAGCGCCCAGGCCGAACGGGATCAGCGGTGCAATAAAATCAGAGACCTGGAAGAAGGTGCGTTTCGTGCGGTGAGCGAACCACAGCATCACCAAGATCACCCCCAGCAGGCCACCGTGGAATGACATCCCACCATCCCAGACCTTGAATAAATAGAGTGGGTTATCCAGGAACAGCGGCAGGTTATAGAACAGCACGTAACCTACGCGGCCGCCAATAAATACGCCCAGAAAACCAGCGTACAGCATGTTTTCCGCTTCGTCTTTGGTCCAGCCACTGCCTGGCTTGTTGGCGCGGCGTGATGCCAGCCACATGGCAAAAATAAAACCGACCAGATACATCAGGCCGTACCAGTGCAAGGAGACCGGGCCGATAGAGAAAATCACCGGATCAAATTCAGGAAACGCCAGATAGCTAGTGCTCATCTATCACCACAACATGTCTATTATTTTTCCCCATTTGGGGGCGGCAGGTGCCAAACGCGGTATCGGAGCTTTCCCGATAGACTTCGAATTGCAGCCAAGCTGCGTATCATAACATAGGCTTAACGGCGTTCGAGCTTGGCTACAGGGAAAAGTTCTGTAAAAAAGTCACCACTCAACGGCCACCGCGAATCAGCCCACCCATGCCGCGCCGCTCCATAAACGCCGCCACCTGATGGCGCACTTCGGTGGTCATTTGGGCGCTCAGCACGCGCTGAGCCAGCCCTTCTGCATCGGATAACTCAATATTGCGCAGCAGGTATTTGATACGCGCCACGCTGCGCCCGTTCATACTCAGATTACGGTATCCCATCCCCACCAACAGCAGAGCCCCCATCGGATCGCCCGCCAGTTCACCACACAGGCTAACTTGCAGACCGGCGGCGGTGCCTTGAGTAATGATCAGCTTCAACACCTGCAACATGGCAGGATGCAGGCTATCGTAGAGTAACGCCACACGGGTGTTATTACGGTCTACCGCCAGCAGATACTGGGTCAGATCGTTGGTGCCTACCGAGATAAAATCAACGCGCCCGGTCAGATAGGGGATCAGAAAAATCATTGACGGCACTTCCAGCATCACGCCGATCCTGGGTTTGGGAAGGTCATACCCCAGCACTTCTTCTACTTCACGCCCGGCGCGATCGATCAGGCGTTTTGCCTCGTCGATCTCTTCCAGGCTGGTGATCATCGGCAGCAAAATCCCCAGATTGCCCGTGCTGGCATTGGCACGCAGCATGGCACGTACCTGAACCAGGAAAATTTCCGGCTGATCCAGGGTAACGCGGATACCGCGCCAACCCAGGCACGGGTTCTCTTCGCTGATAGGCATGTAAGGCAACTGTTTGTCTGAACCGATATCCAGCGTGCGCAGCGTGACCGGTTTGTTCGGGTAGAGCTGCAACATGCCTTGATACTGCGATACCTGCTCTTCTTCCGATGGGAAACCGCTTTGCAGCATGAACGGGATCTCCGTGCGGTACAGACCAACGCCATCCACGCGCCCACCGAGCAGCTGCTCGTGTTCCGGGCTGAGGCCAGCATTCAGCATCACCTGGATCCGCTCACCGGTTTTCAGTTGCGCGGGTTGTTCAACGTCGTCTTCCGCCAGCTTGCTGAGTTCCTGTTCCTCACTGATCAGCCGCTGATATTCCTGCACCAACACCGGTTCAGGATCCACCAGCAACTCGCCACGATAGCCATCAACAATCAGCATCCGCTGGGCCAGCAGCGCCGGTTGGATATCCGCGCCCATCACCGTCGGCACGCCCATGGCCCGCACCAGGATCGCCGCATGGGAGTTGGCAGCACCATCGCGCACCACCACGCCCGCCAGACGATCCGGTGGCACTTCTGCCAACAGCGTCGCGGTCAGTTCATCGGTCACCAGCACAAAGCGTGCTGGCCACTGGGTGGTGCCCTGGGTGGTATCGTCGAGGTGGAATAGCAGGCGTTGGCCGAGCGCACGCAGATCGCTGGCGCGCTCACGCATATAGGTATCCTGCAAGGTGGCGAACTGTGCGGCAAAGGCTTCGATCACCTGTTTTACCGCCCATTCGGCCACCGAACCGGCGTCAATTTCGGCAAATAGCTCACGTTTGAGGCGGGCATCGTTCAACAGGTGGGAATAGAGATCGAAAATCGCCGCGCTCTCTTTCTGCGAACTGGCAGAGAAGCGCTTGCTGAAACGGCGGAACTCCGCACCGGCCTCTTCTAAAGCCTGCATCAAGCGCTCACGCTCACTGACCATATCCAACGTTGAGGCTTGGTAGACCTGATCGAGCGAAGGTTGGCTGCTGTCCAGCCAGCCTTCGGCGACGGCCACCCCAGGGGAAGCGGCCAGCGCGCGGATACGCGTCTGGCGATATTGGCCAAAAATAGCGTTAAGCTGTGATTGAGAGAGGATCCCGGCCATCTGCGTGGCCAGTGTCACCAGAAACGACTCTTCGCTCTCGTCAAACTGGCGCAGTTCCCGCTGCTGCACCACCAGCACGCCGAGCAGTTGCCGGCGGTGGATAATCGGTACACCAAGGAAGGATCGGAACTTATCCTCTTTCACCTGCGGGACGTATTTGAAGCTGGGGTGGCTTTGTGCATCCGCCAGGTTGATCGGCTCCGCCTTGCGCCCGACCAACCCGACCACGCCTTCATCGAAAGCCAGTGCGATGGTGCGCCCACGCGGCTTTTTCAGCCCACGCGTTGCCATCAGGTAGTAGCAGCGGCGATCGTTGTCTGCCAGATAAATGGAGCAGACTTCGGTATCCATCGCCAGACAGGTTTCATTGACCAAAAGATCCAGCGCGTCTGTCAGATTGGCCGCCGCGGCCACTTTCTCAACAATTTCTCGCAAGCGCGTGAGCATAGTCTGCTGACTTAACCTCTCTTTCGGCGATAAACGGGAGCCTGCCGCTGCGCCGCCTGTTCCTGCATTGGCATGACGGTCACGGCAAATTCTTTCATAACCCGGCGATACACGTCGCGTTTAAACGACACCACCTGGCGCACCGGATACCAGAAGCTCACCCAGCGCCAACCGTCAAACTCCGGCGTGCTGCTGCGCTGCATATTGATATCCGCGTCGTTGCACATCAATTGCAACAGAAACCATTTCTGCTTTTGGCCGATACAAACCGGCTTTGTGTCCCAACGCACCAAACGTTTTGGCAATTTATAGCGCAACCAGTTGCGGGTTGAGGCCAGAATACGCACATCCTTTTTGCTCAACCCCACCTCTTCGAACAGCTCACGGTACATGGCTTGCTCAGGCGTTTCGCCAGGGTTTATTCCCCCTTGGGGAAACTGCCAGGAGTGCTGACCGTAACGGCGGGCCCATAAGACCTGCCCCTGACGATTACAGATTACGATACCAACATTCGGGCGGTAGCCATCATCATCGATCACCGGACTACCTCGATAAGCATAAATTCGTATAGATAACCTGATTGTTTCACACAAGCTACAGGCGGTAAACCACTGCTTTGCCACGCAGCCAGCCGGATAACATTGGGATAACTCACAGATAATGGCAAAGTTATGAACATGTGATGCGATTCTACGGCGGTTTTATTCACTTTTTCTGTGGATAGGTATGTGAAGAACCCAAGGGATAAGCCGGTAAAACTTCGTGGAGCTAAAAATCCCCGATTATTTTGAGATTAAAAATACCAATTAAAAACAGCACATTAAATACTTATAACCACTTATGTACAGGATAAAAATGTGATCTATGCACGGTAAGGATCCTTCTCTGGCGAAAGATCCACCACCGTTGATTTTATCCACAGATTATCCGCCTGAGTTACGCACAAAACGGACAAATTCGTAAAAAAGTACCCGCGTCAAGGCTGTAAATCAAACCAGTGATCGGTAAAAATTTGGGTTATCCCATAAATCTGTGGATAAATAGGTGTAAGATCCTGTTCATTGTCGGTGGCTTCAGGTGCACAAGCGCAAAGCGGAATTTTTTTCCCGCCGCCGTTTTGGAAAAAAGTCATGATAAATCATGCTACTATTATTCTTTTCCGCCGTTTCGTTCCGCCACCTTCGGCTGTGAACAAATGCAGTGTGTTTTTTAACCAGATTTCACAGGCTTGATTTATGGCGTTTTTATCCTCACTCCCCCCTCCACCAGAAAATGAACAGCAGCTATTTGAACGTGCGCAAGCGCTGGCCGGTAGCAACCTGGGTGAGCTGGCCTCCCGCGCGCAAATCGCTATTCCCAATAACCTGAAACGCGATAAAGGTTGGGTGGGCATGCTGTTGGAGCTGTATCTGGGGGCGATGTCCGGCAGCAAACCGGAACAGGATTTCCCTGAATTGGGCATTGAGTTGAAAACCATTCCGGTCGATGCCGCCGGTAAACCGCTGGAAACCACCTTTGTCTGCGTAGCTCCACTCACCGGTAACAGCGGAGTAACCTGGGCGAGTAGCCACGTGCGTCACAAGCTGGCACGGGTGCTGTGGATACCGGTGGAAGGCGAGCGGCAGATCCCGCTGGCACAGCGGCGCATCGGTTCACCGCTGCTATGGCAACCAAATCAGGAAGAAGAGGACATGCTGCGCCGCGATTGGGAAGAACTGATGGATCTCATCGTGCTCGGCCAGGTTGAGCGTATTACCGCCCGCCATGGCGAAGTGCTGCAACTGCGGCCGAAAGCCGCCAACAGTAAAGCATTAACCGAAGCCATTGGCGAACAGGGTCAGCCGATTCTCACGCTGCCACGCGGTTTCTACCTGAAAAAAAGTTTCACCGGGGCGCTGCTGGCAAGGCACTTCTCGATTTAGTTTATTTTATTGCTCATTTTTCACTCTTGCGACTGGGCGTTTTCTAAAGATTGCAAGTAAAATAACCAAGGTGACTAGGCTATTCCTTATTATGTTGATGTAAGGTTTAAGTTAACGTATCGCTATCTCAATAAACGCGTATAATTCCCGCTTCATTTTTCTTAAGGTGTTCAGGGCAATGTTTGAATGGATTATGGATCCCAATGCTTGGTTAGCGTTAGGTACGCTGACCATTCTTGAGATCGTGTTGGGTATTGATAACATTATTTTTCTCTCCTTGGTGGTCGCCAAGCTGCCGAAGGCACAGCAGAATAAGGCACGCCGTATCGGCTTGGCTGCCGCGATGCTGATGCGTCTGGCGCTGCTGGCTTCGATCGCTTGGGTGATCAGTCTGACCCAGCCGCTGTTTGCCGTGATGGAGCACAACGTTTCTGCCCGTGATTTGATTCTGCTGCTCGGTGGCCTGTTCCTGATCTGGAAGGCCAGCAAAGAGATCCATGAAACGATCGAAGGTTCGGAAGAAGAGCACCACACCAATGTGCACAGCTTCTTTAGCGCCATCGTGCAAATCATGCTGCTGGACATTATCTTCAGCCTGGATTCGGTGATTACCGCAGTAGGCTTGTCCGACCATCTGTTCATTATGATGGCCGCAGTGGTGATTTCCGTCGGTGTAATGATGTTTGCCGCCCGACCGATTGGCGAGTTCGTCAATCGTCACCCTTCGGTAAAAATGCTGGCGCTGGCGTTTCTGATCCTGGTGGGCTTCACCTTGATGCTGGAAAGTTTCCAGGTGCATATACCTAAAGGTTATATCTACTTTGCGATGTTCTTCTCGATGTCGGTCGAGGCGCTCAACCTGATGCGCAGCAAGAAAAACCGCACGCCTGATTGATGATTAACGGGGCACGCCAGCCGTGCCCCGGTTTCCTCGCTATTTCCCCTGCGGTTTCAAGCACCAACGCATCTATAAGTTGAAGTATGACGGGCATAATCCACTTCCCCCATCAGCACGGCTTGGTTATAGTCGAGAGAGGCGTTTTCACTGCCGTTTCTTGTTCCACCGTCTGCAAGCGCTAACATTTAAGGAAGGCCGTTAATGCAATACCACCGTATTCCCCACAGTTCTTTGGAAGTGAGCGTGCTGGGATTGGGCACCATGACCTTTGGCGAGCAAAACAGCGAAGCCGATGCCCACGCACAACTGGATTATGCATTAGCCGCTGGCGTCAACCTGATCGATACCGCAGAGATGTACCCCGTGCCGCCTCGCCCAGAAACCCAGGGGCTGACCGAGCAGTACATCGGCAATTGGATCAAGGCGCGCGGCAACCGCGATAAAATCGTGCTGGCGAGCAAAATCGCCGGGCCGGTACGGGGCAATGACAGCAGCATCCGCCCACAGCAGGCGCTGGATCGCAAAAACATCCGTGCCGCGCTGGATGCCAGCCTGAAACGGCTGAACACCGATTATCTCGATCTTTACCAGGTGCATTGGCCACAACGCCCGACCAATTGCTTCGGCAAGCTGAACTACCAATATACCGATGAGAAAGCCACCGTTACGCTGTTGGAAACGCTGGAAGCGCTCACCGAGCAGGTGCGCGCTGGTAAAATCCGCTATATCGGCGTTTCGAACGAAACCCCATGGGGCGTGATGCGTTACCTGCAACTGGCGGAAAAACACGAACTGCCGCGTATTGTGACCATTCAGAACCCCTACAGCCTGCTGAACCGCAGCTTTGAGATTGGCCTGGCCGAGATCAGCCAGCACGAAGGGATTGAGCTGTTGGCCTACTCCAGCCTGGCATTCGGTACGCTGTCCGGCAAATATCTGAACGGGGCTAAGCCCGCCGGGGCACGTAATACCCTATTCAGCCGCTTCACCCGCTACACTTCCGCGCAGAGCCAGTTGGCCGTTGCCGAATACGTCGCGCTGGCGAAGAAACACGCTCTTGACCCTGCGCAGATGGCGCTGGCATTTGTGCGGCAACAACCGTTCGTTGCCAGTACCCTGCTGGGTGCCACCACAATGGAACAGTTAAAGAGCAATATCGACAGTTTTGAGGTGGTTCTGGGAGAGGACGTATTGCGGGCGCTCGAAGAGATCCACACCCGCTTTACCATTCCAGCCCCTTAAATGATTCAGGGGCGCCTACGCGCCCCCGCTTTATTTTGCGCGGAACTGAGAAACCCACAGCACGGTAATTGCCAAAGCAAACACCACGCCAAAACCAATCCCAACCCCGATCACCGGCACGCCCAACTTAACCACCAGCGAATACAGGCCAAGCATCAGCAGCATGGCAGTGTTTTCACCCAGATTCTGCACCGCAATGGCATTGCCTGCGCCGACCGAGCGCTTGCCACGCTCCTGCAACAACGCGTTCAGCGGCACCACAAAGAACCCACCCAGCACGCCGATCGCCAGTAACAGCACATAGGCGTTCAACATGGTGCTCTGTACGGCGAAGAACGCCACCGCAACACCGATCAAGATCCCGGCAGGCATACAGCGTTTAACGGTTTCCAGCGTAACGAAACGCGCTGCGGCACCAGCACCACCCACAATCCCGATGGCTACCATGGCGTTGAGCAGCGTTGGCGTCGCGTTGTCGGTGATACCCAAGGCCACCGGTACCCACAGCACCAGCAGGAAACGCAGCGTCACTCCGGCCCCCCAGAACAGGCTGGTACCGATCAGCGAGAAACGCGTCTGGCCGTCACGCCACAGCACCACGCAGGCGTTGAAGAAATTGCGCCCCATGGCGCGCGGATGCCAGGAAGTGACCTTATGCGCCGCAGGCAGGCGTGGGATATACAGGTTAGCCACTACCGCAGCGCCATAGACCACGGCACAAACCACCAGCGCCGCCACGATATGCCAGTCTGCCAGCAAACCACCGGCGACCGATCCCACCAGGATCGCGGCAATGGTGGAGGCCTCCATTAACCCGTTGGCCTTCACCAGTTTTTCACCGCTGGTGATCTCACCCAGAATGCCGTATTTGGCCGGTGAATACGCCGCCGCCCCTACACCGACCAGGCTGTAGCCCAAGAACGGATTCAAGCCAAAACAGATCACCAGCGCACCGGCCAGTTTCAGGCCATTAGCCACCATCATCACTCGCCCTTTGGCGAAGCTGTCAGCCACCTGACCAACGAAGGGTGCAAGAATGATATAGGTGGCCACAAACGCCATTTGCAGTATCGGTTGGCTCCAGTCGGGATACATCTGCTGTTTGATCAGCGCCAAAGTGGCAAACAGCAACGCGTTGTCACCGAACGCCGACAGGAACTGGGCGCAGATCACCGCGATCATGCCGCGCGACAGCAAGGGTGAATCAGTAGCATTCATCAGACATTCTCCGGCTGTTCAGCCATTTTACGCAGGGTAACGAAGTCCGGTTTGCCACTGCCGAGCAACGGCAACGCTTTCACCAGACGAATATCACGCGGCACTGCCAGCTCAGGGCTGCCCTGTTCACGCGCCACCCGCAGCAAGGCTTCACGGGTAATGTTGCTGTCGTTGGTGAACAGCACCAGCGCTTCACCTTTACTGCTGTCACTCTTCACCGTTGCCGCATGCAGCCCTTCTGGGGCGATACGCCATGCCAGTTGCTCCACGCTTTCCAGCGAGATCATCTCCCCCGCCAGCTTGGCAAAGCGCTTCACGCGGCCACGAATGGTGCAGTAGCCCTGTTCATCCAGCGTGACGATATCGCCGGTATCGTACCAGCCCGGTTGCAATACGCCGTTTTCATCCTCGGCGGCCGGAGCTTCCAGTTCGCCTGGGCGCTCAACGCGCAGATAGCCTTTCATGATGTTCGGGCCTTTCAACTGCAAGCGGCCACCCTGATCGATGCCCGGCACCGTCATCAGGCGAGCTTCCATCTTCGGCATAATACGGCCCACGGTGCCCACCTTCGCCGCCATCGGCACGTTGATCGACACCACTGGCGCGCACTCGGTCACCCCGTAGCCTTCCAGAATACGGATGCCGTATTTATCCTGATAAATCTGCTTGGTGCTGTCCGCCAGTTTTTCGGCCCCGGCCACCACGTAGCGCAAGCGGGCGAAATCATACGGATGCGCAAAACGCGCGTAGTTATTGAGGAAGGTTGCGGTACCAAACAGCACGGTGCAGTTACGGTCATACACCAGTTCCGGCACTACGCGGTAATGCAGCGGGCTAGGGTAGAGGAAAATCCGGCTGCCGGTCATCAGTGGCGTAATCAACCCCACCGTCAGGCCGAAAGAGTGGAACAGTGGCAGCGAGGACATAAAGCGATCGCGCGGGGTGAAATCAGCAATGGTGCGAATCTGTTCCACGTTGGCCAACAGGCTGGCATGGGAATGCACCACGCCTTTCGGGTTGCCTTCAGAGCCGGAGGTAAACAGGATCAGCGCCGCATCATCCGGCTGCTGCGGCACCATCGCCCGCTGCGGCTGGAACAGATGGCGCAGGATCCACCACTTATCGGCCAGGGTAACGGTATCTTTCAAATCCTCCAGATACACCCAGTTGGCTTCCGTCACCTGCTCTGGCAGGTGGGTCAACTTGCCTTTTTCCAGGAACTGGCGTGAGGTGACGATGGTTTTGATCGTCGCCGCGGTCAGCGCACTTTTCAGCCCGTTGGCCCCGGCGGTGTAGTTAAGCATCGCCGGTACCCGGCCTTGCAGTGAAGCACCAAAAATCGCCGCAGCGGTAATGGTGGCGTTCGGCAGCAGCATACCGACGTGTTCACCCTGCTCGGTAAAACGCTGCAAAATACGGCTGACGCCGAGCGCCTTTTTGATAAGCCCCTGATAGCTGTCTTCTTTGAAGGCAACATCTTCAATGCACGGTTTGGTGCGGCCATAGCGCTGCTGCGCCGCCAGCAACGCGCTGAATAACGTTTGTGGCTCACGCGTGTCCATCCGCGCCTGCATCATAATCTGCTGTAGATGGTCACCGGCCAGTACCCGACGTTCACGGGCGCGAGGCGCATTAGGCATCGGAATGTGGGTGGGTGGCAAAATATGGATGTTGACCTGCGGGAACCAACGGAGTTTGAAAATCCCCTTCATGCGGCCAAACAGGCTGAACTCCGGGCCATCAATGCGCACCGGCACCACCGTGGCACCCGATTTAGCGGCAATAAACGCCGCGCCGTCATAAACCTTCATCAGTGAACCGGTCACGGTGATACGCCCTTCCGGGAATACCACGATCGGCCTGCCCTGCTCAACCATGCGCACCAGGTGCTTAATCGCCATCGGTTTAGTGGGATCCAATGGCACAAAATCGATATACGGCTTCAGCCAGCGCATAAACCAACGTTCAGAGATGCTGGAATAGACGGCAAACACCGGTTTGATCGGCAGGAATAACGCCAGCAACGCGCCATCCATAAAGGAAACGTGGTTGGGGGTAATCAGCAGTTTCTGCTGTGCTAAATACCGGGCGTCGCCTTCAACACGTACCCGGAACAACCAACGAAATACCGCGCGTAACATAGAAAAAATCATCCCACTCTCCCTGGGGTTGATGGCCTTAACTCATTGTGGGGAAAGGATACTATATAGCGGGCAAAAAAAAACCTACGCATCCGCGTAGGTTGGTGCAATTGAAAATGGCTTCAACATACAGAGTATGTTGATTTCTCACCAATCAATACCTCTGGGACTACTACTTTAGAGGGGAGTTGATTAAGAAACTATCCTTGAATCGCAAGAGTTCTGCTCTAAATGCAACCAGCTGTAAATTTCCTACACCGGTCAGTAATAACTCGCTGAAATAGTTACCATCCTGTCGGCACAGCAAGAATAAAATCAGCATATCTGCAATGGCCGCCACAAGTTACGCATGCCAGCGCTTGCAGCCCCCGGTTTTTTCCGCAAGACTGAGGAATGTAAGCGATTACCCAGGAAGTATTAACAGATATGGCCACGATTAAGGATGTTGCCAGGCTGGCGGGTGTTTCCGTCGCCACGGTATCTCGCGTAATAAATCACTCCCCGAAAGCCGGTGAAGGTTCACGCATTGCGGTGCTGGCTGCGATGGAGGAGTTGCAATATCACCCCAACGCCAATGCCCGTGCGCTGGCCCAGCAATCGACAGAAACCCTTGGCCTGATTGTTTCCGACGTTTCCGATCCGTTTTTTGGTGCTATGGTCAAAGCGGTAGAACAGGTGGCCTATGCCACGCATAATTTCCTGCTGATTGGCAACGGTTACCACGACGCGGAAAAAGAGCGCCAGGCGATTGAGCAACTGGTGCGCCATCGCTGTGACGCGCTGGTGGTACACGCTAAGAAGTTGACCGACGATGAGCTAGCCGCCTGGATGCGGCAAATTCCGGGCATGGTGCTGATCAATCGTACCTTGCCGGAGTTTGAAACGCGCTGCGTGGCGCTCGACGATCGCTACGGTGCCTGGCTGGCCACGCGCCATCTGATCCAGCAAGGTCATCAGCGTATCGCCATTATCTGTTCCACCCACCAGATTTCCGATGCCGCTGACCGCTTGCAGGGCTATCTGGATGCGCTGGCAGAACACGGCATCCCGGTGGATGAGAAACTGATTACCTACGGTGAACCGGATGAAATCGGCGGGGAACAGGCAATGACCGAGCTGCTGGGGCGTGGCAAAAACTTCACCGCCGTCACCTGCTATAACGATCCGATGGCCGCCGGAGCGCTTTCGGTGCTGAGTGATAACAGCGTTGAGGTTCCGGGCCAGATATCGCTGATTGGTTTTGATGATGTGCTGATTTCACGCTACCTGCGGCCACGCCTGACGACCATCCGTTATCCGGTGGTGGCGATGGCTACCCAGGCCGCCGAACTGGCGTTAGCCTTGGCTAACCACCAGCCGCTGCCAGAAATCACCAATATGTTCAGCCCAACGCTGGTGCGCCGCCATTCGGTGGCCAGTATCAACAACGTCTTCGACGCGGGTTAGAGCCGATCCCAATAGGCTCTGAGGTTGATGACAAAGTCGCCTTCCAGCCCAAGATACCCGAGTCTAGCGCACCGAGGGGCACTCCGACGGCTTACGCCGTTACGACCCCTTCGGCACGCTCCCTCTAATAACCGACTTTGTCAGCAGTCTGATAGACTATCCCAATAGGCTCTTAGCCCAGCAGACGATGGTATAAATGTACCGGGCGATCCGGGTAATCCAACGCATCGCCAATGTACTGCCAGCCGTGGCGCTCGTAATAACCGCTAAACTCGGCATACAGATACAGTTCGCTGAACCCGGCCTGCTGGCTGTAATCCTGCACAAACTGCTGCAATTGCAGCCCCAAACCGTTGCCACGCTGGCTTTCGTCAACGTAAAGCGCCGCCAGCCACGGCGTGAGATCCTGGCGGCTGATCAGATCGCAGCGCCATAACCCCACGGTTCCCACCGGTTTATCATCCAGCAGCGCAATGAAGGTGATCGGCAGCCCATCATGGCGCAGACTGCTTTCCACCACGCTGGCGAAAAATGCCCGGCTGTTATCACTGCCAAATGCCTGCCACTGCCAGTCGATAACCTGTTGCTGATGTTGCGGATAATCCGCCAGATGAACAATACGGATCACTCTAGTTTCCCCTGAAAGCCTTTTTACTCATGCTAGGGTGCAAACCACCGGTAATGCAAGACGCAACCGAAGATAACCCTATGCTAGACTGAGCATTATTTACCGCAGCGGACGTTGAAAGAGGTTAGCCACTGATGATCACCATGTTGGATGTCTCCATTCGCGCGGGGGTTTCTAAAGCCACGGTTTCACGCGTGTTAAACGGCACCGGGCAGGTGAAAAAAAGCACGCGCGATGCGGTGTTCAAGGCCATGGATGAACTGGGCTATCGGCCGAACTTTCTTGCGCAATCGCTGGCGAATAAAAGCTCCAACAGCATCGGCCTGGTGGTGTCCAATTTCGATGGGCCCTATTTTGGCCGCCTGCTGCGCCAAGCCGCCAAACTGATCGAAGCCAGCGGCAAACACCTGATTGTAACAGACGGCCACGATACGCCGGAAGATGAACTGCAAGCAGTGCAGTTACTGGCGGATCGACGTTGCGACGCCATTATCCTGTATACCCGTTTTATGAGCGAAGATGCGCTGATGGCGCTGCTGGACAGCCTGCCGGTTCCGGTGATGATCATTAACCGCGATCTGCCGCAGGCCCGTGAACGCTGCGTGTTCTTCGAACAGCAACTGGCGGCCTTCAACGTAGTGGATTACCTGATCTGCCAAGGGCATCGCGACATCGCCTGTATCACCGGCCCGATCGATACGCCAACCGCGCAAGCGCGGCTGGCCGGTTATCGTCAGGCTTTGGAACATCATCAGATTGGTTTTGTTGATGCGCTCGTCACCTACGGCGACAGCAGCGTGCCGGGGGGCTATCACAGTTGCAACAGGTTGCTGCACACCGGCGCGCCATTCAGCGCTCTGTTTGCCAGCAACGATGATATGGCGATTGGCGCCATGAAAGCGCTTAACCAGGCGGGTAAACGCCTGCCGCAGGACGTTTCGCTGTTTGGTTTTGACGACGAACCGAGCGCCGCCTACCTACAACCGGCATTGTCCACGGTGTATCTGCCGATCGATGCGATGATCGAAGCCGCCATCGCGCAGGCTTTCCGCCTGATCAACGGTGAAAGCGTGCAGCCGTTAACTCCGTTTACCGGCGAACTGAAACTACGGGAATCCGTAGTTCCAGGGCCGTATGCAGGCTGATTTAGGTTAAATCAGTTCCAGGCCGATCAGTTCTTCAATAGTCTGGCGGCGGCGGATCAGGCGCGGTTCGCCGTTTTCGAACAACACTTCCGGCAATAACGGGCGGCTATTGTAGTTGGACGACATCGACGAGCCGTAAGCCCCGGTATCATGGAACACCAGATAATCGCCGACGGATACCTGTGGCAAGGCGCGAGTTTCAATACCGCCGCCCGCCTGTTGGGTAAACACATCACCGGATTCACACAGCGGCCCGGCAATCACGGTATCGCGCAGTGGTTGGTTCGCCGTATCTCGGCCATCCGCAGGTAACAGAGAGATATGGTGATAGCTGCCGTACATCGCCGGGCGCATCAGATCGTTAAAACCTGCATCCACCAGCACAAAATGGCGGCTGCCCATGTCTTTCACCGCGCGTACTTCTGCCACCAGCACACCCGCTTCAGCCATCAGGAAACGCCCCGGTTCAATTTCCAGTTTCACCGGATGGCCCAAATGTGCGGCCACGCGTTCGCGAGCGCGGTTCCACAAGCCGTAATAGTGTTCGGTATCGATCGCCTCTTCCCCATATTGATAAGGGATAGAAAGCCCACCACCGGCAGAGATCGCACTGATATCCTGGCCCAGATCAATCACCTGCTGCACCATGGCGTCGCACACGCTTTCCAAGTGCTGATAATCGACACCGGAACCAATGTGCATATGCACACCAACCAGTTTCAGGCCGTATTGCTGAATTTTCGCTACCGCCTGTGGCAAATCGGCATACCAGATGCCGTGCTTGCTGTTTTCACCACCGGTATTGGTTTTCTGGCTGTGACCATGACCAAAACCGGGGTTGACGCGCAACCACACCGGATGACCGGCCGAAACCTGACCAAGCTGCTCCAGCATATCGACAGAACCGGCGTTAACCGGGATTTTCAGCTCACTGACGCGGGCCAGCGTGGCGTGATCGAAGACGTCGGCGGTAAAGACAATCTCTTCCCCGCCCGGCACAAAACCGGCCTGCAAAGCACGTTCGATCTCCCCCAAAGATACCGAATCCACTCTCACGCCCTGCTCGCGCATCAGACGCAGAATATGAATATTCGAGCAGGCTTTCTGCGCAAAGCGGATCACATCAAAGTGGCGTAGCTGGTTGATCCGTTGGCAAATGATATCAGCATCATAGGCCCAAACCGGGCAGCCGAAGCGTTGCGGCAATGCCAGCAGATTGGTGGCGTTCAGTGCGGTAGAGGTGTCGTTCAAAGCGCGTGGCATCAGTGTGTTCTCAAGATGAAATTTTCCATCATCATGCCGAACCGATGTCGATTTGAAAAATATCTATTTCGCCATAGTCTATTCACTTATGATATGGCTTTCTTTACCTGTGGAGCACCGCTATGCCTACCATCACCCTGCGCCAGATTGAGATCTTTCATGCGGTGATGACTACCGGTAACCTGACCGAGGCCGCTGCTTTGCTACAAACCTCGCAGCCCACCGTCAGCCGCGAGCTGGCGCGCTTCGAGAAGCTGATCCAGCTACAGTTGTTCGATCGCGTGCGCGGCCGCTTGTACCCGACGGTGCAGGGCCTGCGGTTGTTCGAAGAAGTGCAGCGTTCTTACTATGGTCTGGATCGCATCAAGAATGCCGCCGCCGGTATCCGTCAGTTTCAGCAGGCACAGCTTTCCATCGCCTGCCTGCCAGTGTTTTCCCAATCGCTGCTGCCCGCTGTCTGCAAACCGTTTATCGATCGTTACCCGGAAGTGAGCTTCAGCGTGATCCCACAGGAATCACCGCTGCTGGAGGAGTGGCTGTCGGCACAGCGTCACGATCTGGGGCTGACGGAAAACACCCTCAC
Source organism: Serratia sp. HNCC26DJ206 (assembly GCF_057180605.1). Lineage (NCBI taxonomy): Bacteria > Pseudomonadati > Pseudomonadota > Gammaproteobacteria > Enterobacterales > Yersiniaceae > Serratia > Serratia sp. HNCC26DJ206. Next base: position 44,079 of record NZ_JBXUGP010000016.1, on the reverse strand, counting down.
TCCCGCCGGTACCGAACGTGTGACCTTGATGACCATGAATGAAGTCTGCGTATTGCCCGCCGGGCACCGGTTGCTGGCGAAAACGGTGCTGACGCCGCAGGACTTCAGCGGAGAGAACTTTATCAGCCTGTCGAGCACCGACAGCTATCGGCAGTTGCTGGATTCTCTGTTTCATGAGCAGGGGATCGATCGCCGCATGGTGCTGGAAACCCATAGCGCCGCCTCGGTATGTGCGATGGTAAAAGCAGGAGTTGGTGTGTCGATCGTCAACCCGCTGACCGCCCTGGATTACGCCAATCACGGTGTGCATGTGCGGCCATTCAGCGTGGAAGTGCCGTTCACCGTCAGCCTGATCCGGCCGCTGCATCGCCCCTCTTCTGCACTGGTGACGGCGTTTATGCAGCATTTGCAGCAGCAGGCGGAAAAGCTCCCCGCCCGTTTAGCCTCGGTGATTACACGCTAATCATCAGCGCAGCGTGGCGCGCCAGTCAGGATCGGTGGCAAACCACTCCACTAAAAAATCCAGCATGGTGCGCAGCGTTGCCGGCATTTGGCGGCGCGAGGTGTAAATCCCATAGATCCCCATCGCTTGCGGCATGTAGTCAGGCAGTAATTCGATCAGGTCGCCCTTTGCCAGCAACGGAGCTGCCGAGTAGTAAGGCTGCAATGAAATGCCTGCCCCTTGCACCGTGCCTGCCAGCAGCACCACCGATTCGTTGGCACTCAGATTGCCACTGACCGCCACCGCCGATTTCACGCCCTGACTGTCAAAATGCCACAGGCTTTTACCGAAATAGGAATACGTCAGGCAGTTATGCGTTGCCAGATCCTGCGGATGGCGCGGCGTGCCGTGAGCGGCAAGATAGGCCGGAGAAGCACAGACCACCGAAGCACAGGTGGAAAGCGGCCGGGCGATCAGATTCGGGTCTAGCTCATTGGTGATACGCAGCGCCAGATCGATTCGCTCCTCCACCAGATTGACCGCACGATTGTTCATTTGCAGATCCACCGCCACCTGCGGATGGCGTTTCAGATACTGTGCCACCGCCCCCACCAGCGCCGTTTGCCCAAGCGATTGCGAACAGGTAATGCGCAGCAGACCGCGCAAATCGTCACTCTGCTGGTTATCCACCAGATCGATCTCCCCGGCCAACGCCAGCATCTGGCGGCAGCGCTCCAGCGTCCGTTCGCCGGCATCGGTCAGGCTCAGTTTACGCGTGGTGCGGTGCAGCAAACGCGCCCCGGCCCACTGCTCCATCTGCGCCAGATAGCGTGTCACCATGGCGCGCGACATCTCAAGCCGATCTGCCGCCGCGATCATACTGCCACGCTCGACAATGGTGACAAAAACTTCTGCGGCGGTAATGCGATCCATGATTCGCTCGATTTACGCAATGAATAATTGCTTATTATCCGGTTTTTCTCTCGATTTATGCAACATATCATCTGGGCAACCCTAACAAATACCTAAAGGACACCTGCCAAATGTTTAAGAAATCATTACTGACCCTGGCGTTAACCAGCATCGCCACTTTCAGCACTTATGCCACCGCCGCCAATACGCTGACCCTGGAAGTGTATAATCCAGGCGAAAACAGCGTATTCCCGGTTTCTTCTGAAATCATCAGCGGTAAACACGAAGTGGCACTGATTGACGCCCAATTCCAGCGGAACGATGCTGAAGCGTTAGTGAAGAAAATCAAAGCCACTGGCAAGAAACTGACCACCGTGTATATCAGCCATTCGGATCCCGATTTCTACTTCGGGCTGGATGTGATCAAAGCAGCGTTCCCACAGGCAAAAATCATCGCATCACCGGGGACCATCGCCGCGATCAACGCCAGCAAAGACGGTAAAATGGCTTATTGGGGCCCGCTCCTGAAGGAAAATGCGCCGAAAACGCTCATTGTTCCGCAACCCTTGCAGGGCGATAGCTTTACCATCGACGGCCAGGAAGTAGAAATCAAAGGCCTGAGCGGCCCGACGCCGGATCGCACCTATGTATGGATCCCGGCGTTGCAGGCGGTGGTCGGCGGTGTGGCGGTGGCTGGTAACAACATTCACCCGTGGCTGGCGGACAACCAAAGCGTAGAATCCCGTGCTCATTGGCAGCAAACGCTGGAAAGCATCAAAGTGCTAAAACCACAGGTGGTGGTACCGGGGCATTTCCTGCCGGGTGCCGCGCAATCGCTGGAGTCAGTGACTTTTACCCAAAACTACCTGACGACGCTGGAAGCCGAATTGCCGAAGGCCAAAAACTCTAGCGAACTGATCGCCGTCATGAAAAAGCATTATCCCGGCCTGAAAGAGGGTTCCAGCCTGGATCTGAGTGCCAAAGTGCTGAAAGGTGACATGAAGTGGCCACAATAAGCCCGACAACCGAGATATAACTATGAGTACAGCAACGCTGCATTATATTTTCGATCCGCTGTGTGGCTGGTGCTATGGTGCCGCACCGCTGGTGAAAGCCGCCCAGAGCATCCCAGGGCTAAGCATCGTCCTGCACGCCGGTGGCATGATGACCGGCAGCAACCGCCGCCGGATCAGCGACAAATGGCGCAACTACGTGATACCGCACGACAAACGGATTGCCGAGTTGACCGGGCAGACATTCGGTGAAAAATACTTCAACGGGCTGCTGCGTGATACTACGGCGGTGATGGACTCCACACCGCCGATTACCGCCATTCTGGTTGCCGAAGAGCTTGCCGGGCGGGGTATCGATATGCTGCACCGCATTCAGGCAGCCCATTACCAAGAAGGGCGGCGCATTGCCGATACCCCGGTTTTAACCACGTTGGCTAAAGAACTGGGACTGCCATCTGCCGCATTTATTGCCTATATGCGCTTCAAAAGCGAGGCACCAACCGCACAACACATTGCCGAAAGCCGTGCGTTGCTGGCTCAGATAAAGGGTCAGGGCTTCCCGACGTTTGCCTTACAGCGTAGCGATGGGCATCTGTGTCAGATCCCGGTTGGTCATTATCTGGCAGACGTCGCAGGCTGGAAAGAATTGCTGGCTAACACCGCCCACTGAGTGCCTGCTTGCCCTTTCTGCTAAGAGAGGGCAATCCTCTGTGGGTTATTCCACCCGCACAAACCGCCCTTCGGCATGCACGTTAAAACCAAACCCGCAGTCACCCTCCGTGTGCAGGTCCACCGCATCAGCGGTGAAATCCAGCGTGACATCGCAGTTCAGCGATGCCTCACGCTGACGGAAAACCCCTTTCCCCTGCGCAATGGTTAATTCACCGGCCAAGTCACCCCTATTCGGACCATAATAGAGCCCCATCAGCGGCATGTAATAACCGGAAAAATCGATCTGCCAACGCTGGCCCTGGGGTTTAACCTTCAGTTCACTCCATACCCCGCGCCCGGCATATTGCCAGTAAACCCCCGCAGGCCCGGCACCAACGGGCTGCTGAGCTAAACGTTGCTGTAACAATTTCATATTGTGCTGCGATTTGCTGTCATAGGGAACTAGCGCCAGATAGGCGCGCGCCTTCAGCAGTTCACCCGCATGAATCAACGACAGTGCCACATTGTTATAGGCCGTGGCGATCGCCTGATCGCTAATCCCACAAAACTCACTCCAGGCCGCCTGATCGCGAAAGATATCCGCCGCTTTCGTATAGTTACCCTGCTGATAGGCCGTATTTCCCAACGCGGCATAGCTCGCGATCTTCTGGCAGTCAGCGTCCATATCGGGCTCATCGATATGTGCCAACGCCTGAAAACTGGCGGCAGTGCCATAAGCCAGCAACAGGGAGATCAACGCCTTCATGACTTGTCCTTCATTACCATAAACGGCCGCCAGTATAACCGCCGAGGGCATGCTCTTCACCCCTCAGACCGCATTCGCCCTATTTCAGATAGTTAGCCGTGTCAAAACTGCTTACATGTCACAGTTTGTTTGTTACCCTTCCTGCGCCCATGCTGATAAGAACTAATACATTCTGGAACATCATGAACAATACGACTTCGCAGAAACATGCCGTCTGGCAATTGATTAAGCCCTTTTGGGTTTCGGAAGAGAAATGGCGTGCCTGGGCGATGTTGATCGCCATCGTGGCCCTGTCACTGGGATTGGTCTATATCAGCGTGCTGATTAACCAGTGGAATCAGGTGTTCTACGACGCACTACAAAATAAAAACTATCAGGTGTTCAAGGAACAACTGTGGCGCTTTACCTATCTGGCGTTGATCTTCATCGTGTTGGCTGTCTACAAGATCTACCTGACGCAGGGTTTACAGATGCGCTGGCGGCGCTGGATGACGGAAAAATTCATGGGGAAATGGCTGGCACATCGAGCCTATTACCATACCGAACAGCAGCAGATTATTGATAACCCAGACCAACGTATTTCTGACGATCTCAACGTTCTGACCCAATATACGCTGTCACTGTCACTCGGCCTGCTGTCCAGCCTGGTAACACTCGGTTCGTTCGTGAGCATTCTTTGGCACATCAGCGGGCCAATGACCTTTATGATCGCCCAGCACTCTATCACTCTGCCTGGCTATATGGTGTGGTTTGCCCTGCTGTATGCGGTATTGGGTTCACTGGTGATCTGGTGGGTCGGTAAGCCGCTGGTCATGTTGGGCTTTAACCAGGAACGTTATGAAGCCAACTTTCGTTTCGGGCTGATCCGCATCCGTGAAAACAACGATGCCATTGCGCTGTATCACGGTGAACCGCGTGAAAAGCAACAGTTGAGCAATCGCTTTGAGGCTATTCGCAGTAACTGGTGGTCGATTATGCGCATTACACGCCGCCTGAATATCGCCAGTAACTTCTATGCCCAGTTTGCCATTATTTTCCCACTGCTGGTGGCAGCCCCGCGTTATTTCTCCGGCGCGATCCAGATGGGTGGGTTGATGCAGATCGCCTCCGCGTTCGGCCAGGTGCAAGGGGCGCTATCGTGGTTCATTGATGCGTTCTCCAATCTGGCCACCTGGAAAGCCTGCGTTAACCGTCTGGCAGGTTTTAACGCGGCGATAGACGAGGTGCATAACCAACCCCGCGGTATTCAACTGCAACCAGAAAGTGCACAGCCGCTGGTACTGCGCGCTCTTAGCATGGACCTGCCCGATGGGCAGCCGCTGCTGAGTGCCGCCACTATCGCGCTGAAGCGTGGTGAACGCGTGCTGATCGTTGGCCCTTCAGGCTGTGGTAAATCGACCTTGCTGCGCGCCATTGCCGGGATCTGGCCTTACGGTTCCGGTGAGATCGGTCTGGATAAATCGTTGAGCACCTTGTTCCTGCCGCAGCGTAGTTATATTCCGATCGGTACGCTGCGTGAAGCCCTGAGCTACCCACATCAGGATAAGGACTATAGCGATGAACAACTGCTAAAAGTGCTGGAGAATTGCCGCCTGAAACACCTGCAACGCTGGCTGGATACCAGCGCCAACTGGAGCCATCGGTTATCGCCGGGTGAGCAGCAGCGGTTGGCGTTTGCCCGCGCGATCCTCACCCGCCCAGACATTCTGTTCCTGGATGAAGCCACCAGTGCGCTGGATGATGAAACCGAGCAGTTGATGTATTGCCTGTTGGTGGACGAACTGCCGAACGTCACGCTAGTGAGCGTGGCGCACCGCAACAGTGTGGCGAAGTATCACCAGACCTGCTGGCGCTTCAGCCGTAACGAGAAAGGGCTGGCACATATGGTGCTGAGTCCGTTACCCACGGTGGGCTAAGACATCGTTTCCCCTATCTCAATGAGCGAGCCGTCGTTCGTAAGTTGAGATAGGGGCATATTGGGCAGAGCAAATCGCTCAGTTAAGTAAACTGACGCCGACATAAGTCACCAAGCCAACAACCACTAAAATGAGAATAACGGCAACGGTATAAAGGGCAATACGGCGAGGGCTATAATTGGGCATGGTCATTCCTCTTAATTTTATACAAATCAACAATAAGTTTATACCCAAAACCCTTGGAGTGGCAGCCAGGTAGCCAGGGCATTTCCTCACCGTCTTGCCACAACCAGGGTTTATGCCGTTCAGTTCACTGGCGTAATCGATCGTTGTCGGTCTGGAGGAGCGGCGGGCCGTTATTTGGCACTTACGCTGCCCCAATCCTCAGACTTGCGAAGATGACACAGCATAGCGATTATTAGGCTTGTTTAATGAGTTGGCTCAAGCCAGCAAGGCGTTTACAGATTATCGGCTAAAACAGGCGGTTCCCCCTCATAAAACTCTGGTTGCCAGAGGTCTTCAATAAAAGTGCGCTGCAAGTCGTTCAATTGCCAAGTGGGTGGAAATACCGCCTTGGTCTGTAACTGAGCATCCCTTTGAAAATTAATTGATTTATTATCCATAGGTTCGCTCCTGACTACCCTGTATCCAATAAGTTATTGCTAACATTTCAGCCCAAATGTGCCTTGCTTCGCACAGACTAAGCCGTTCTCTGCTCATTCATAGTAATAACAGCAACAACCTACATATAAGTTAAATCAATAGTAAAGTTCTTTGCTATCAATTCAAAAAATCAGTCATCTAGTTTATTCCTATGAAAAAAAACCAACAAATTAATTATTCGAACCATTCTCAAAATATTCTGCACAGAGAGCACCTGGCGATAACCTGATGAAATAAGGGCATTAACGGAGAACATTACCTTATGCCAGAGACAGAATCGTCTGGGAGTCACTCACGAAGAGGTAATGAATACCCATCGCAAGCGATTAAGACATCACCATACAAGCTTCAGCGATCGCGTGCCTGGTGACTCATCAACCAATCTGAGCCACAGAATCCTTAGAAACGCTATATCGACACCGAGCAATGGCTGGCATTGTAATCAGAGACAGCATGATATCAATAATAATTATCATTTTGTTTCTACCGCCATCAAGGCGAAAGGGGCAAGCTGTTCAAGCCTGACTGCGCAGAAAACGGGCTCGTAAGGTACGATACCGTCGAAAATAAGAAGAAGCCAGGTCACTCTTACACTTGAAGTAGCGATATCAAAAACAGATAAAAATGGATTATAAAAAATTACGTCGCATATCATAAAATAATCGTCATCTTGAAATAAATACTCCGATTAAAATTAAATATTTCAGTCTCCGTGATAAATGTACACATTACGTAGCACTAAGAAAAAGCTTACCCCCCCTGAAAAAGAATGCATTCATCCCCTATGATGTGATGTCCCCCATAAATAAATGATTATTTTATGAACAGATACGCTATTTTTTTTCACATTAACAATGCGTAATGCCTCTTCAACCCTACTCCCCAGCAAATTTTAACGGAAAGTTCTTAGATGCGGCTGTTGTTATTTTAATTGCTGAAAGCAGGTATTCGATGTTTAAATAATCACGCCACAGTAATATTTGCTTTTTGTAACGCAGGAAAAAGAAAATGAAAAAACGCAAATATCTCAGTCACATTGAAATTGAGAGAATGATCTCTGCTATACCGGATGGATCCAATGGTTGGCGAGATCGCTGCATGCTGTTGATGTGCTTTATTCATGGGTTACGCGTCAGCGAACTCAGAGGGTTACGCTTGGAGGATATTGATCTAACGACTAACCGTTTACACGTTTCTCGTTTAAAAAATGGTTTTTCTGTTCAACATCCGATTCAAATTCGCGAGCGTTTGGCGCTGAACAAATGGCTGGCACAACGCCCACGCTATCTGGAGTCCGACAGTCAGTGGTTATTCCTGTCCCGCCATGGCGGGCAAATTTCACGGCAACAACTTTATCGTTTAATAAAAGCGTATGGAGAATTAGCCGGTATCAGCGTACAGGTGCATCCCCATATGTTGCGTCATTCCTGTGGTTATGCACTCGCCGATAAAGGTGTTGATACACGGCTAATTCAAGATTATTTAGGGCATAAAAATATTCAAAACACTGTTATTTACACTGCAAGTAACGTTGAGCGCTTCAGAACAATAAATATTTAACCCAAAACTCGAGCTATTCTTAATTATCCCCAGCGCTCAACGTCTTAAAAATCACCTACTATCTTACGGGAGTAACAGTATCGGCAGGAGCCACTACGTCTAATATCCTTACGTTATATACCATCGTAGAACCCGGCGGGATGTCCGGTGGTAGGCCTTTATCGCCGTAAGCCAAGGTTGGCGGTACTACCATCGTCATGCTGCCGTGATTCTGCAACTGCGACAGCGCGGATCTGAACATAGGCGGATAGCTGCTCAATGGTTGCCGGATCGACGTACCCGCCGCTTCCATGTCCTTAATCACTTTGCCATTCGTCAGGCTTTCTTTCACCACCACAGACACAATGCTGGTATCGTCAATCTTGCCTTTACCCGCATTGTCAATACGGTAGAAATAGCCAGAGGCGTCTTTCTTCACCTGCTTTTGCTTTTTGAACTGCGCGATATAGCGCGAGCCCGCCGCTTCGGTTTCCCGCGTACGCTGTTTTTCATTGGCACTCAGCGCAGCCTCAGTGGCCTGTAGCGCTTTATCTATCTGCTCCTGCGGCAGCTTTACCTTGCCAGCAAACGCATCCTGCACGCCTGCCAACGCCAGGCGATTATCGATCTTTATCCCCTGTGCCGTTCTCTCTTTCAGCAATGCCAGCATGTCATCGGCCAACGAGCTGCCGATCGCATAATCGCGAATTTCGCTCTCGGTTTTCGGTTCCACAACAGCATCGCTCTGCGCTTTCTGTAGTTCAGTCAGTTGCTGTTCCAATGCGCTGCTTTCCCGCATTTTCTCGCTCGCACTGTCCCGCAATGCAATAAGCTGGCTCTGCAAATCTTCACTCTTCTTGCGGCTCTCATCTAAAGCTGCCTGCAATGTCTGATTGCTTTTGGCTTTTTCACCTTCTGACGCCACCAATGTCTCTAGCTGTTTTTTCAGAGCCGCCATTTGCTGCGCGCCTTCAGCGGCTTTACTCGTCAACATCGCTAACTGCTGCTGTGCCGCCTCACTCTGTTTCTTACTCTGCGTCAATTGCGCTTTCAGGGCATCCTGCTCGCTGCTCTTACCCGTTTGTGCCACGGTCATCGCATCCAGTTGTTTTTGCAGCGCTGACGCCTTCTGTTCTTTTTCACTGGCTTTTGCCGTTAATACGGCCAATGTTTTTTGTACTTCTTCATTTTGCTTACGACTTTCGTTCAGCTGTGTCTGAAGCGCCTGGTTCTCTTTGTTTTTATCATTCTGCGATAGTGCCAATGCATCCAACTGTTTCTGCAATGACGAACTTTGCTGCTGACTCTTATCCAAAGCTTGCTGCAGACGGCTGGTATCCTGCTTATTCTCAGACTTCGCCGTCGTGGCTGCCGCTAAATCCTGCTGCATTTGCTCTGTTGTCCGCAGGTTCTCCTGGAGATTTTGTTTCAACTGGGCAATTTCAGCACGCGCATCCGCATCCTGTTGAGCGGATTGACGCAACTGCTTCAACTCCTGATCCTGCTGACTCACAGTCGCATTCAACTGATTGATTTTGGCTTGCAGCGTTTTTAATTCTGCTACTGGGGCTGACTGGGATTCACTTGGCCGTTTGCTCTGTGCACTCTTGGCAGGCTTAGTGCTGCTTCTCTTTTCACGAGGGGGAGGAGTAATTGCTTCTAGTTGAGATGGGGTCAGCAACAGCAGCGCCGGAGCGTCATCCACTTTACTGGTGATCGCATTCAATGACTCGAGCGTGGTGCTCATATCATCTTGCAGTCTATCTGTTGCCCCAAAAGCACAGCTCAAAGGCAGTGTCAGCGTAAAAAAAAAGCCATACTTTAGACTCTGTTTCACTTCAGGCTCTCCCCTTTACGAATCAGTCCATTCAACACATCGCGCTCAATTTCAGCACACACCTGATTGGTTTTATATTTATACAAGGCGTCCAACGTATCTTTGGTCAACGAGTTGATATCACCACGAACGGCACTATAAACCGAAGCATTTCTTACCAGACTATCGAAATAGGCTTTTCTGGCGGCATAGGCTCTCGGGTTTACCACTTTCAGGGAAGCAAGCTCACTCTGGCATAACCCCAGACGATTTTGTTTCACCTCTGGCTTTTCAATCACCGGTTGAGGCGGCGGTTCGACTGCGGCGGGAGAAGAGACGATCGGTTGCACCTTGGATGGGGGGGGACTGCTTTTACTTGCGCAACCGGCCAATAACAAACCGCTACTGACGATAAATCCAACCAACAGCCGCCTGCTGCATCCGTTGGTTTTCTGAAGTTGTTCCAAATTCTATTCCTTCCTTGCTGGATAATGACCTGCCATCACCACCCTGGAATGGAGCACCTCCACCGGTGGTAACCATGTCGGTAATGTTTTTATTTCTCTGCTATTGCCGCGAATACGGCTCGAGAGACTGTCAACCGAGTGTTCTGAGTCGTCATCCAGGGCCAGGGTCAACTCCAGATACAAATATTCCAGCATCTCTTTCATTGCTACCAGATCGGCGCAGTGAGTGATACCCAGCTTGTGCATGGCTTTACCCTTGATCGCCATCACCGTTTTTTCGCTGCGAAGCAACAATTTTGCGGTGCGCTTTACCGAGTCACCCTCCAGCAAGTGCTGTAATACTCTCAGTTCCATCAGACGCAATGTTACCTCATCTGAAACTTTGCTCAAGTTATCCGACAATACATTTTTTATTCTGACACTGCAGTAAAAGGTTTCACGCCCTATTTGCGCAAAAGCCTGCTCAATTTCCATCAAAGAATCATGCTGACTTAAGATCCCGCTCACATTAAGTTCAGATAAGCATCGCAGGAAGTAGGGAATATAAACATCCACTATCACGACAATTTGCATGTTTGGTCTGGTCTGACGCAATGTCCGGATAAACTGCAACTGCTCTAGCCAATCTGTCTGCTGTCGACTAAAGGCCATAACCAGCAGCTCAATATTGGAGGTGACCAACCGTAATCGGGCTTCAGTCAAGGAGTGCATCCGCCAGCACTGCCAGATGTCATGGTGTTCTTTCAAGTGGTGTTCAATACCGCTCGCCGTCACGTGGCAAGGGATTAGCAGTGCAACACGTGAGATCGGTGGACTGCGTAGAGTCATGAGAATTCCCATCCATGAGAAAGAAGGCTAATCGCCCGCCAGCATTTATAGTGACGACGCCTATCTGATGAGCGAATAGGGGTACATTCCCCTATTCGCAAGACCATCAATCACACGCAAACTGCTGGGTGATATTTTTCCTGAGCGAAAACAGCTCACTGTCATTTTTGACCTGCAACTTCCGCATGGCATTACATTTATGCGCGCTGATAGTTTTAATACTGCGATGCTGCAACTCAGCAATTTCGCGCAGGCTCATCCCATTGAATAAGAAGGTCAACACATCATTTTCACAACGCGTCAGGCTATGCAGGCTGGAAACATCATCGGAATCGGCACGGGCCAGATAGGAACCAATCAGTGGGCTTAATACGCGCTCACCATTGAATACACGGTTAAAGAACTCACCCACCAGTTGCAGATTGTCGCCACGAGAAACAACGCTGATATTGGCAACATCCAACAACCTGCCCAGATCTTCCCCCTTCTGGCAACGGGTGTAAACAATCACTCGCAACGTGGGCAGCAGTGCGCACAAATTCAGCAGTGCCTCACGCCCCTGAGCCGTTGTTTCATTCAGACCATTTAATTCGGTGATAAGAATATCGACAGGCTGATACAACAACCCTTCGGAAACCGCTGCCATACTGGTTTCCTGCACAATAATCTCATTCGGTACGCTCAGCGTTCCAATAAAACACGACAGTCCGGCCAATGTAAGCGGGCTGCGATCCATTAGGGCTATGCCGATCGGTTTTTGCGACGAAAGGGTCATATTCTACTCCTGTATGAATAACATGCTCATTCCATCCGGGAATGAGTACCATCTGTATAAACGCTAGCGGGCAAATACCGGACCGGTTTTTGCCATCCATTTCCCCTGCAAATAAAGCTCACCGTCACTCTGGAAGCCTAATTTGTGCATGGCATTGCGTTTGTGGGTGCTAACGGTGCGGACATCGCGATGCATCATCAGTGCTGCGGTAGTCACGCTTTTACCGGAAAACAGATAAGCCAGCACGTCTAACTCACGGGCCGTCAGCGCTTTGCCACCGGCAGAGTGGTTGGCCAGTAGCTGTCTGACTTTATGGCTATAACTGCGGCGACCTGAAATCACTTGCTGTACACATTGTGTCAGGGCGATGGCGGGTTCTTGTTTCAATACCAACCCTTTGATCCCTGATGCGGTCAGTAATTGCAGCACCCGTGGGTCATCAAGCGCGGTACAAACGATCATTGAAGTGGTTGGCCAATGTTCCAGGCAAAGCGCAATCAGCCGCAGGCCATCCAGCACAGACTCTTCTTCCCCACATAATTCCATAATCAGTAATTTAGCGGGGCGGTGGTGCATCAATGTAGGGATTTCCGAAAGATTGCTGACAAGTTGTACCCCGTCCGCAAATCCACAAGACTGGGCCAAAATGTTACGCATACCGAGTGCTGTGATTGGGCAGGACTCCATTACAATCACACTTTCCCCTTTTTGCCCGTAAGGATGTGGGGCAGGTGCACTCACTCTTTGATAAGTATGAGCTATGGTCATAGTTACTCTCCCTTTTCTGCAGGTTACTGATCCTTTACTGCGTCCTTTATCAATGGGTATACAGAATTGCCCTTTAATGACCGAGGGTTATTATTTTTTCTTGACTCTTCCCAAGTGACTGCTCAAAAAACGTAACGAAACGGCAATACAATTAAAAAGCCCCAACTGACAATTTACATAGACACAGGCAACGAGCAATCCGTCATGAGCTGGGGCTATATTTCTCATGACGGAAGGGTACTAAAGGTAATTACTGGTAGGTAAATGCCACTTGGACGGTACCAATTACACTACCTGGCGTTGCGTCACCAGTAGACGAATAGGCGCGAGCTCGCAAGTTGAAGGTGGCATCACTCGTTGCCGATACCACTGGTGTAACCATCGTGCCGCCATTACCTACTCTCTGGTTTAGCACAGCATCCTGTAATTCAATCTGCACCTTACCCGCATTGCCTGTGTTTTTATAAAGCCCAGTTTCTTCATCAGCTTGGGTACCACTAAATGCTGCGGTCACTGAACTTGTAGAAGGTGGGCAATCTTTCATATGCATTACAACCGGCACCCATGTTGAGCCTGTTTTGGCACTTAGACTCGTTGCCTGAATATCGGAGCCTAAATCAACATTAATGTTGCCACCAGAATCTGCCACAACCGTGCATGGCGATGCTTTAATTGTACCAGTAATGTTCAATTTTGCATTATCAGCGGCCAGCGCAGAATAACTCATACCAATAGCCGCCATACATAACACTGTATTTTTAACAACGCGAATGTAAGATTTCATAATATCCTTATCCTTTGGTTAGCATCCCGATAAAAAACACATCATCGTGATAATTATTTGGTGATAAATAAACTATTCAATTTCAACCTTAACTGTTCCCGTTACATTACCAAACCCTCCGACTGCGGGTGTATTACCGGTAGTGTTAATAGGGTACACAGTCATTTCCGCCTTACCAGTACTATTTAATGTACCGGTTCCCGTCATTTCCATTGGCAACAGACCGTTATTTGGTGAAACTGGATTACCATATTTATCATCAATTTTTATAGCAATATCACTGTTAGTCGTTTGCAAAGCACCCTTGACTTTAGGATCTTCGGCAGCACTAAATGATAAATTAACTTTAACACCCTCCGAAATGTTTGTGCATGCTACAGTTAACTCTTTGGTGATTGGCGTAAAACCATCCGGCTTAGCTCCTGCCTTCTTGAAGCTAGCAGACAAAATATCGCCCAACTCAACAGTAATTGGATTAGGACTTATATCACAGCTCTGCTGAACTGTTACTGTACCACTGAGAGTTACCCTGATCGCAATAGAGTTATTAAAACTGTCAGGTTTTGAAGAAATATAAATATTGAGTAATGTTGGGTTACCCAAGTTCAACTGACCAACAAAAGGACGACGGAAATAGAGGTGAATTTTCCCGGTTGCACCACTATCATAAACCCACCGGCACTTCTGTGAACCTATCATATTTGACTGATTCACAACGGGGACTGGGAAGTAAGCCCCTAGTCCGCCATTAACCCCACCAGCAATGTTTACTTCGGCAGATAGCGCCAGATAGTCATTTAAAATATAACCTGTAAGTCCTTTTACTTGAAAACCTGCCTCTGGTAGTGGCGATAATGCCGTGATATATGATGCCCCCATGTCAGGCGGATTATCGCACTGACACACCATGATATAAGATCCTTTTTTATCCCAAACACCAGCCGAAGCGTTCTCTTCAGTATAACCAGCCCTGTTTGCCAATGGATCGCTAAATATTTTGTTAAACTTAACGTCAAAACTCTTGGTACTACCATCCTCAGGCATACAGACCCCAGAAGCAGCATAAGCATGCTGTACCAAGCATACACTACCCAAGAAAGCCGCACCGACTGTTAAGGTACGTATCATCGAACGTAACATTTTCATAATCAGAACCTTTATAGACACTGGCCGTTCATTTGTTGAATGCCTGCATTCTCTTTGTTTTCAGCCATAGAGTAAGAAACCTGGCACTGCTGTGCTGCCGCATTACCCCATTTCACATTCAGCTTGCCGCTGCCGGACATCCCGGTGAGGTAAACCTGCCCGCTGTCGCCTACAATACTGGCATTTTGACCATCAGCATCAGTTACGGTGGCACCAAATGGTACCGGCGTTCCACCCTGCATCAGTAGAGTCATCAACACACGTTGACCAACATTCGGTTTAAATTCAGCACGCACTACCGCACCACGGGTTGGAATCACCGTCTGGCTAGTCAAGGTCATATCCACGTCATCCGGCAAAGTGGTGGTATCTAACCCGGTAATATTCTTACGATAGGCCGAGGCATAAGGCACTACGGCGTAACCCCGCCAATCGGTAGTCACCCCGGTCTGGTTAGCCAGGCTGACACCTTTGGCCCCCGGCGCTTTCACCAACACCACCGTTTCACCCAATGACTGCGACAACGTCAGGCCATTTTCATGCACCATAACGCCACCCTGCACGCCGTAGTTAATGCGCTGTTGTGATTGATCATAGCCGTAACCAAGGTTTACCTGACCCAAGCCACCGCGATAACCTACGCTAGCGTTACCATTCGCCCCACCGCCCTGGCTGGTGTATCCTTGGCTGATGCTGTAATCCAAGTTATTACTTGGCAAGGCGGTACCACTGAGCCCAACGCTATTGCTGGTAGTACCATGACGGCTGGTGTTCATGCTGTAGTTGGCGTAACTGTTCGGCAACCATTTGCTTAACGGCACACTGACGTTCAAGGCAAAGATTTGATCGGTGAAATTGGTACGTTCTCCATTGCTGTCGTAACCATTTTTACTGTAGGTGTAGTTCAGACCGTAGCTGATGCTGTTCCAACTATTGTTGTAACCTATACTCGCCGACTGGTTACGACGACTATCGTTCCAGTAGTCTTCACTGACCAAGCTAAGAGACATTGTCCCTGCACCTTCCCACAAGCTCTGGCTCAGCGTCAGCTCAGCACGGCTCTTCTTATGTGAGAAATAGGGGGCTGATCTACCATCAGTATAAGTATCCAGGGTTTCCTGCAGCGTATAGAACCCTTGTGTTGAATAGCGGTAGCTCGCCAAACTGAAGTTGGTGCCGGTTTCAACAAAGCTCTTACCATAGCGAAGGCGGTACGATTGACCGTTATCTTTCGCCATATTTTCTGGTTTAGCCCAGGCTTGAGTAATGTCGGCAGAAAGCGCACCGATCGCCCCCATATTCTGACCCCAGCCAACAACGATTGACTGATACTTACTGGCCGCCTGTACCCCACCATAAATCGTTGCACCCCACGGCAGACCGTAAATCCCAGTGCCTTGGGTGAAGGGTGTTTTCTCTACATCGCTATTAGGTGAACGATACTGTCCGCTGGTCAGGCTATACTTGAAGCGACCTTCACGTTGCAATACCGGTACTGAAGCGAACGGCACCACCAGATTCTGCTCACTGCCATCAGCTTCCCTGATCGTGACATTCAAGTCGCCACTGCCTGCAGTAGGATACAGGTCATTGATCACGAATGCGCCCGGTGCAACGTAGCTCTGATAGATGATAAAACCGTTCTGACGGATGGTAACCTGCGCGTTACTACGAGCAATACCACGCACTACCGGCGAATAACCTTTCATACTGTCCGGCAGCATGTCGTCATCCGAGGCTAACTGGCCACCACGGAACGGTACACTATCAAAGATATCACTTGGCGAAGTGCTCTCCCCCAACACCATTTGGCTTTTCAGCGCGATAATGTCACGCTGCAAATAGGTATTGATCGAGTTCCAATGACTCTCACCCTCACTGTCACGATTCCAAGTAGAATAGTTACGCAGGCGCCATGCACCCAAGTTCGCCCCTGAGCGCAAATTAAGGAAGTAGTTACTGGAGTTATCGTTGCTACCACCAATATTGGTATTAGTAACTTTATTATTACGAGTCCAATTATTAGCCCCACTGAAGCTGTAATTCACCAGCAACGCAGGCACACCTTGATCCCATTTATCTGGCGCAACATAGTCGCGCGCGGACAGATTCAGCGCCGCCTGAGGAATACTTACATCTAAACGTTGCTGATTGAAGCGAAACGTAGCTGAGGCCTGCGGAATGGCATTCGCCAAATTAACGCATTGCCCAGAAGCTTTGATCACAGGAAAAGACTCAACCTTCACGCCCATAGATTCGAGCATGCCACTACTTAGGCAAGGTTGCAGGCTGTCTTTGCCTAACGCATCTTTTTGCAGGGAAAAATCAAGATCATGGGTGTCGACCATTTGACCATTCAAATAGACGTCAACTCGATACTTACCTGGAGCCTGAGTATTGCCGTCTTCAAAAACCGTCAGGTCAGCGCCTCGCTGAGACGGATTATCAAGTTCCAACAATGCTGGGTTAAAGAAATCGCGAGCTTGTACACCACCGGAAAGCCCCATTAACATTGCAACCTGACATGATATTAACCACGCCAGAGGGGTACGGTTAAATCCGCGAGAGCCTAAACGCTTCGGGTTATTCATCCATTTAACTCCATTTATCAGCAGTGCCAGTAGATTCCGGCAAGCCGCGTCCTTTCCCTGTCACTACCTGTACAAGGATTGATTTTTAGTTATCTTGACGTGTGCTTTATAAATTCCCGGTGAACGGTTTACTGGTACCACCGTAATCATTAATAATTTCCCAGCTCAAGGCTCCACCGCTACTACCAGCAGGGAGATCAAAACGAGCACTGGATTGCGGTGCAACCATAGTGGCGCTCTTAAGTTGGTTACCGTTAATTTTGACCTTGAAGAAGGTGATATAATAAGGTGAAGAATTGGTCACTTGAACTGCATTGCCACTACGTTGCCACGTTAGTGCCTTAGCTGCTTCATCAAGCGTTCCTGGCAACCCTTGTGGACGATAAATCAATTTGATACGGGTCTTAACCGCAATTTGCAGCGTGTTATCTTTTTTCTCAGCTGAAGGAATAGATTTGATATTTAGCCAGTACAACGATTCTTTATCAGTTGGCAGGTTACCGCCAGCGCGCACTACGCGCAGAATATTGTTTTCACCACCGTTTAAACGGAACAAGGGTGGAGTAATAATAAACGGTGCTTTGGACATATCACCCTCTTGGGAGTCAACCCAAGATTGGATCAGATAAGGAACTTTGTCAGGGTTGTTGATGTTTAAGGATGATTCCTTTTTAGCACCATCATAAATCAAACGAGTCCCGCCAATGACAATTCCCGCCTGAGCCTGTAAGCCGAATACCAATAATAGCACTGCGACTATTGCGCTCTGCCAAACTTTCATTTCTTATTTACCCACTTAGACCATTGATAGAAAAGCCAGGGGGTGATTCCCCCCTGACCAAGCTTTATGCTGCCCTGGTGAAATCAGGCAGACAAAACTTACGGATAAATAATGGAGAAGGTGGTAACAGCGTTAGCAACACCAGAAGTCACATCTGCTCTAGTTGAAACATAGCGAGCAACAAAATCTAAGGTGTTAACAGCGGTGCCACTAACTAGTGGGTAGCTAGCCGATGGCTGGAACAGTTTGACCACTTCACCAGTTCTATCAGTGATCTGGACACCAACACCGGTAGCAACCCCAGTATCTTTGATCAAAGCAAGTGCAGAGTTATTTGAGCCTTCAGCTGCAGTACCATCAAAACTTACTTGAGCAGAAGTGATAGTCGCTGGGCAGTCAGTCAACTTCAGTTGAAAAGATGTAGCAGCTGCAGTAGCGCCAGCTTTTGGGAATGCGGTAATACCAACGCTACCCAGCTTGACATCGAGGTTATCGGTACCACCAGTCACAGTACAAGGGTTAGGGATGATGCTCCCTGTAAAATTAATCTGTCCATTTTCAGCGAATGCACTGGTGGTAAACGCGGAGGCAGCCAACATGGCAACGGCAACAAGATTCTTGTTCATACTACTTTTCCTTTAAAATAATGCACTTCAAGCGCGCACTTGTTTATTTTGACATGACCCTATGTCATTCCTTTTTATTTAGTCCAGTGCCTGGAAACACCCTCCGTCAATAGGTATTGAGCGTCGTTAACCTTTCCAGCCAAACGATTCATTTTGAACTAAAGTGACTCCTTTAGCCTAAAACTCTGCAAGCCACAATTAAAACAATAAACAACAGAATATTAAACAAGATAAAAGGTTATTCACAGGATAAAAAACCTGTTAAAAAATGAGCTATTTGATTGCAGGGTTTTAATCTTGAATGAATCGAGAAAAAACTGAGATTTCCCTGTGACTTTTTGGGGATTTACATTCAATTAACTTATTGTTTTATATTGGGTTTTGTTGTGAACATAAAATATTGAATCGTTAGTGTTGACATTATTTTTGAGCATCCTTAGAGTATGTTGCAATTTAGTTCAAAGTGACTCATTAGACATATTTAATTACGTGCCAATCACCATACTTCCTTAAACCTCCTAGCATTGCTTGCGGTATATAATACCGTATTCTGAATGTTCCTATGGCCAAGAAAATCCTGAATCAAACGCGTATCAATTCCTCTATCTGCCAGCGCGAAACCGCAGCCATGACGAAGCATATGTGGATGAGCGTTCACCTCTAAATTTGCTGCTTCACTGTAATTACGAATTAACCAATAAATTCGCTGACGTGATAAACGAGAGCCCCGGTTAGAAAGAAACAACCATTCACTGTCCGCACCTCGGTAATGCTTTCTTTTTGCCATCCAACGCTGTAAACATTTCCTTTCGCGGACATATAAAGGGTGAATTGTCGAGAAGCCATTCTTCAACCGATGAATATAGATATTCCCCCCTTCGAGATCGATATCAGACAAGCGCCAACTGTTAATTTCGCTCACTCGACATCCGTGGATAAAACACATCCAAATCAAGCAGTAATCGCGTTCAGGATTCTTTCCCCTAAGGGTTGCCTCAAGCAACTTCTCCACCTCTGAAGGTGTTAAATGCTTACGACTGGTCATAGTGCCTCGTTAATCTTCACAAAGAAAAATGTGGATTTCTTTTTCCTTTGTCATTTCCACAATAGCTTTCAGGAGCCTTGACTCCTGCCTCCGGATAACATCCTGAATCCTGAGTAGAGTATAGCCGATAAGCTTAAATGTAACAGCCATGATATTAGTGCAGCTGAAATATCAACCTGAAAGCTTAAGCACTCCTCATGTAAACGCCAAATTAAACAATCAAGAGAAACATTAGCAAGTTAACTAATATTTATACATAGCGGGTAAAAATTAAAAAAGATAACTATTTGTAAATAACCATACGGCTGGATTAACGAAAATATTTTACTCTGTGAATAAGCAATCGATGTAAATCAATGCTACTACTGTCTATTAAACCACCAAAAACCACGTTACATCGTTATAAAAAAACCAAGGATACCAACGCAAAAAACAGGACAATACCAATAAAAATAAGAGAATTATCCTTTATACATGTAGTGAGAAACCCTACCGTTTCTCAAATTAGTTGTTCACCTGAGGGGAATCGAGCAAAATTAAACGATCTTATCAATCGTTAAAAAGAAACAACCAGCCCAACCCGTGCTGAAACATGCAGCTCGCCACCTATTGCCTTACCGATTGAAAATCAATCCACGCCATCATAGATAAAATCCAAGAGTAAAATATATGATACTGATATTTAATGAAAAAATATCAAAACCCACTTATTCCCAGCTGTTTAAAGCACAGAAACTCGAGTCTGTTGCGAAGATGGGGCTGATATCCCCAAAAATCAGTACCGATGGGTCGCTATATTAGAAAAAATGCAAAAGAAATGAGTCAAAACACTAACGCAAACACTCTATCTATCAGGGTTCGCATCAGTGTTGTTGATGTTTATTTCAGATTAATGCCATTATGAAGGATAAATTCTATTTATTGAACAATACCGTAGATACTTCAACGCCCGTTTGGTCGCTATGCGAGCGTTGAAGCGAGCCTTCACGCTAAAACCCCTGTGAAGCCTGGAGCCACATCTGTGGTTGACCATCCTGCTTGCTGTCACTGTCATCAGGATGATTCACTCGCCACGCCAGTTGCAATGAAACCTGACGTTTGTCACCAAACCAGCTGGCACCGGTTCCTAGCGCACCACGTTGTTGGTGATTTTTATCCGCTGTCCACGGCGACTTACTGGTTTTCACTCCGCCATAGTCAAAGAAGGTTTTCCACTGCCAGGCCGGGGTTATCGCGTAGCGCAACTCCAGATTGGTCATCCAACCCTGATCGCCACTGGCGGTGCCGGATGAATAAGCCCGTACGCCATTGACGCCTCCCAGTGAAAATTGTTCTGAGGAATCCAGGTTTTTCGACGCTAATTGACCGCTGAACTGAGTGTAGAAACTCCAGCGTTCACTGAGCGCTTGCAGCCGCAAGGCGGTCAGATTGAATTTGCTGAAGCTACCCGCGGTATGCGCGGTTTTGCTGTCATTCTGTGCGGTAATTGGATCGGTAATTTCCAGATTACCGCTGCTGACGCTGGCAGAAACAAAGTTCAGCCCACCACCGCCGAAAGCATCCTGACCGTTGGCGCTGAGGCCGGCGGTCCACAACTGGCTATTTTTGTGGCTTCTGCTGTCGAATAAGTCGATGTCATCCCGCAACCGTTTATCGTCAAACTGCAACTGGCTACTGACGGTCAGAGTTCGGCTTCTGTACAAAGGTTGAGAAATATAAGCACTGGTGGTGCGAGCATTACCGTGTGCGTCCAGATCGGCAAAATCTTTGCCCAAGGAGTAATCCATATTGGAGTAGGAAGCGCCTACGCGGGTAAACCAGCGGTTCACCGGAACGTCGTACGACAGAAAGTAATAATACTGCCGTGCATCACTGGCCAAACCGCGCAGGCGCAGGCGATCTCCTAATCCTAACGGACTGTTGACCGAGACATCGGCATTCAAACGGTTTTTGCCGGTATATTTGCCACCATAGTTATCCAGATCGAGATTGCCGCTAAACAAAGGGGCAGGCTTGGCTTCCACCAGCAGATCGGCAGCCCCGGCTTTTTTGCTGGTCAGCAGGGTCGAGCGGGCCTGCACGCCGGGGGTATCATTCAGCAATAGCAGAGTCTGTTGCAGTTTACCGGCGTTAATCGCTGCATCGGGAACAATCCTGCCGATCAGGCGATTCAAAGTAGCATCGGAAAGGCGCGAACTGTTCTCGGTTTTGATCTCGCCGTATTGCGCTTCCAGTATGGCGATCTTGACTATGCCATTTTCAATCTCTTGCTCTGGCAGATAGGCGCGGTTGAGCACATAGCCACGCTGCTGGTAATAGGTAGTGATACGCTGCGCCGCTTCATAAAGTTGTGGCAACGTGAGTTCGCGCCCGGTGTATGCCTGCAATTGCGCCAGCAGAACCGCGTTGGGAAACAAAGTATTGCCGCTCAGGGTAAAAGTGTTCACCTTGACCGTCGGCTGTTCAGCGTTGGCGGGCTGAACCGGTGCCGGTGTGGGCGGAGTGGGTAAACCCAGATCTGGAGCAGTTGAAGGAGCCAGAGTTGGCCGACGAGTATCGATCTCACGCAGGCTTTGCCCAGCATCCGGTATGCTTGGCGTTGCTGCCTGTACGCTGCCGAATCCCAGCAGCAGAGGGAGTAAAGGCCAGGTATTGCGTGGCAGGGAATTCTTTTTATTGTTTATCATTGTGTTGTCAAATCAGGTGATGGTGAATAACCAGTTATAGGCAATAAAAAGCCTGGCTTGCGCCAGGCTTAATTTAGGTATTACAGACCGCAGTACAACTGACCGGTACAGGCTTTGCCATTTAAGGTGCCGTAACCGTAGGAGTTGGTGATAACGCTTTTTTCACCGGAAGCAGGGAAAGTGGTGAAATAGCTATATCTCTTGAAATCGCTGGCACCAACCAACGCCCCGATGTCGCTCTTCCCTGTTACAGCGCCATAAGCTTTGGAGTTGGCAATGGTGCTAACGAAACTTGTTCCTGCCAAGCCACCGACACTGCTGCCACCCCCGACATTACCGGTGGCATAAGCATCTTTGAGATCCGAATATTCAAAAGTGCCAACCAATCCACCTGCACTAATACTATCCGTGTAACTTGTAACCTGGCCTGTAGCATAAACATCGCTAAGTGCAGAGTTTCCAGCATAGCCAACCAACCCACCCACATCGGTCCTCTCGTACAGCGTACCTGATGCATAGACATTACCTGATGCATGTGCATTACTGAGCGTCATCGATGAAGCACCGCCGATCAACCCACCAACCCTACTGCCCCCCATGACATTGCCTGCGGCATACACATCGCTGAGTTCAGAACCGTAGGCATTACCAATCAACCCACCTACATTTTTAGTGCCCTGCACACTACCTGATGCATGAGCATTACTAATCACCTTCCAAGAAGATTCGCCAATCAACCCACCAACCCCGTCATTACCGACCACATTCCCTGTTGCATAAATATCACTCCACGTATTCATGTGAAATGAGGTACTTGCATAGCCGACCAATCCGCCAGTAGCCCATCCAGTGCCGAAAACATTACCTGTGGCGTAAGAATTACTGATATTTACGCTCCCCTCACCAGTAATGCCAATTAAGCCACCAACATAGTCGCCGTTGCCATTAACAGTGACGGCAGCATAGGAATTGTTGATCTCGCTAGGCTGTGGGTTTTCTCCACCAGGGGCCCTTGAACCATAAGCTAGTCCGATCAAACCGCCGACTCTGCCATTGCTGCTCGTTACCGTTCCAGTGGCATAGACGTTGTTAATATCTGCATTGTTGGTGAGTCCAAATAACCCACCGGTATAACTGGAACTACGCTGAGGGACCAACATATTAACATTGATATTTTCTGCATAAACATCGTGAATACGAGCTCTCATATCGAAACTACCTACATGGCCAGCCAGAGCTCCCATCAAAATCATTGTTGACTCAGAATTGTTATCTATACTCACTCTGGTATCAATCAAACCCAGATTGCGTACTTCTCCCATCAATGCACCAAATAAACCCACATACAGACGGTCAGAATCTCCGAGCGTCCGCCCCGTTTTAATATTGAGTTGGTTAATGGTGTTCCCTAAGCCAGAAAATACGCCACTAAAAGCATTATCCCCTAAATAAACATCACTCCCAATCGGCCTAAACCCTGCCCCCTGCGCCGTTGAACTGGCATCGATGGTATTGCCCAGCACATAGTAGCCCGCCAGATCGTTTTCCATCGCCTGTAGCTGAGCCACATTCTGGATCACGGTATAGCTTTGGCCATTATTGCTGAAGCTGGCACCCTGGCCGGAAAGGGTGACACTTTTCCCTTTAGCCAGCACATAGTCGCCGCCTTCAATAAAGGCTACGCCCGCATTTTTGCCGGTGGCTTTCAGGTTGGCATTCAGCACGATGTTATCCTGCGCCGCCAACAGCAACTGGTTGGCCGTGCTCCAACTGATATCGTTGGCCAGCGTGAGATCGCTGCTGTTACTGATCAGTTCAACATTGCTGGTGCGCAGGCTATTGGTGACAGCACGGGCCGAGACTTTATTGCTGCTGGTGCTGTCATTCACGTTCAGCTTATCGGCGGCCACGGTCCAAGTGCCGGTCTGGCCGCCAAAACCACGGGTATCAACGCTAGCACTGGCGCTGACGTTGACTAACTGGCCGCTGGTTTCGATATTGCCACCGTTACCCTGATCGGCAGTGCTAGCATCCAAAATGCCATCCACGTTGACCAAGCCCTGTTGTCCACCGCTCAGGACGATCTTGCCCGATTTATTGCTCAGGGTTTGCGCCTGAATGGTGCCGGTGTTATTCACCACGGTCTGCAACACGTTGCTGTTGGCATAGGCGGCACTCATCACTACCTGGCCGCCATCGGCCTGAATAAAGCCGCTGTTTTCCGCCAACGCATTGGCTGCCGCCCCCGTCACCTGGATGTTCACCAACCCATCACCGCCAAAATCCAGGGTGGTGGCTTTACCGGCCGCCAGCTTCACACTGCCGAGATTAGCCTGAATATTCCCCTGGTTGCTGACCTGGCCGCCCAATAACACCACCGCACCGCCGTCTTTAGCAGTAATGGTGCCTTGGTTGACCACGCTGGCCGGGCTGTTACCGCCGCTGAAGTTGTATTTACCGAGAGAGAAGTTGGTGGTGGTTAAGTCTTGGGTAGAGGCCACTAACCCGCCAACGTTAACCTGGGCGTTGCTGCCAAACAGCACGCCGTTCGGGTTAACCAGGAATACGCGGCCATTGGCATTTAACTGCCCCATCACCTTGGAGCCTTCCGTTCCCACCACCCGGTTTAATGCAATCGAGTTGCTGGTCGGTTGCTGGAAATTAACCTTGTTGCCTTCGGCAATATTAAAGCTCTGCCACTCAATCGCCAGCTTATCGCTGCTCTGATTGATCTGCATTTGTTGGTTGGCAGGCTGGCTGATGGTGCCGCTACCATATTTCACCGCGCCACCGGCGGGTAGATCGGCCGCATAGCTGGAACTGAACGCCAGACTGCCCAGAATGGCAAGCGTGAGGCGGTTTAATGAGGTATTGCCTATCGAGCTAATTATTTTACTCATGAATAACATCTCCATCCGAGGAAATAGAAATAATATAGATAAAGCCAATTTAAACTCTGGATAAGAACAATCATAATGAATACCTGCCATAGGAACTGATCTTTCACAGAAAAATAAGCGGCAGGCGAAGACAATCTAGTAGAACCATTTTGTTATGTCCATGTTTTTTGCCGTATATTTATTTCTATCAAGGAATGAGAATATTTGTATATCGAGGCATCACTGGCACCAATGAAATAATTACATTAGAAATTACACTTTATCGACCAGATCAGGGGGGATTAAAGCATATCATGCTGATATTGATTTAAACCTACATCTACCACCCTGTGTTCTAAAGTAAAAAACACACCAGGTAGAGTTAAAAAACGCAGAGGAATACAAGCAAGAACTATCCCAGCAAATCGCCGCACTAACGATAGAAAAGCAAATCCGCTAATAACTATAATAATTAATTCGTTGCGATTATTTATTATAAAAAATACACCATATACAGGATTATTCTTGTTTTATTCAAGTGATAAACCCAATAAAAACCTATTATATTTATCGATTTTCAGTGTTCGGCATAGTCGTATCTGCAGGCCGTTTGAAATACGCGGAGTGTAACAGAAGGGAAGATCGGGCTTTAAAAGAAAGGTGGGGTACGTGAGATACCCCAACACAGTAATAGGCAAGACACGGGTTCAGACGGTCAAACCGCCATCAAGTATCAGGGTTTGACCGGTCATATAGCGGCTGTCATCGCCAATCATAAATACCGCGGCACGAGCCACTTCATTGGCTTTCCCCAAGCGGCGCAGTGGGATTTGCTTGCGCAGCGCTTTCAGTGCTTCGGCGGGGATGGCGTCCGTCATATCGCTTTCAATAATGCCCGGCAGCAGGCAGTTCACCCGGATGCCAAAGCGTGCGACTTCCAGCGCCAGTGAACGCCCCATACCAATCATCGCCGCTTTGGTGGCAGCATAGGCCGTTTGCCCAATGTTGCCCTTGATCCCGGAAACAGAAGACATCAATACCAATGCCCCCTCCCCCTGCGCCAACATAGCCGGCAGCAAGTGCCTGTTCCAATAGAAGATGGCGTTCAGATTGGTATCCATCACCTGCCGCCAGTTGTCGCCGTTCTGCTGAATATGCAAGCCGTCAAGCGTGATACCGGCATTGTGGATCACCGCAAAAGGTGCACCGAAACGCGCCAGCAACTCTGGGGCAACCCGGTTCACCGCCTCTTCGTCGCTGCCATCGCAGACGCAACTTTCTACCCAGCCGGGTAAACCGGCGCAGGTGGCAATCACCTCAGCACTCTGCGCTTGGCTGTTGCGGCAGGTAAATACCACATTCCACTGTTTAGCCAGTTCTTCCACCAGTGCACGGCCAATGCCCCGGCTACCGCCGGTCACTAATACCCATTGTTTAGTCATAGGAATTATTTCGGCTGTTCTGCCAACATGTGGCACAGCTCACCCAGCGTCATTTCCGGTTTATCGATAAACATTTCGGCGCTCAAGGTCGCGCCAAACTCGCGCTTGGCCAGAACCATCAATTCGACATAGTCCAGACTGTCCAATTTCAAGTGGTGCAGCGGCATCTCGGGTGACAGATCGGACATTTCCAGATCTTTCGCATCACAAATCATTTCGCAAACGGTGCTGTAAACCTGTTCGTACTTTTCCATTTTTATATCCTTATTTAATTACCGGCCAACGGCCATGTTTTCAATGTTACTGCGGTCGTTATCAGCGGCTGCTGCTGCACTCTGGCCTGGATCTCCGTACGTAATACAAAACCGCTGTCTCTGTTGCCCATGATGAGCATCGGTTGGATGGCATAATCCAGATGATCCACCAGGTGAAAATGCGCATCAGGGCGCAATAATTTTGCGCTGAAGTGAGTTTCATGATGCGTCTGCACCACCGGGATCTGGGCAAACACCTCAATCAGCGTCGCCGCCGTCAGCTCCGGCAAGGTGTCAGTCACCATCGCCAGGGTTTCCGGTGACTTCACCACCAATTGAAAGAGTAATGCGTCAAAAAACCCCCAGATCTGGGCAGCATCTGACGCCTCCCCCGGAAACTGCTGGCTCAGCGCCATCACCTCAGCAAGAGGGAGCCGATGCTGTTGCCCGCAGTTCGCCTGCACCAACGGCTGAGCCGCCGCTAATTTGCTGCTGAAGCAGCACTCTTGCGTGGCACTGTCGAGCAGTTTGCCGGTGATTTGCTTACCGCTTTCAGTAATCTGTAGCTGATACGGGGTATGGCAAAGCACCGGGCGGCGCAGGCGCGTGCTGAAGGTATAAAACGCGTCCTCTGGTGTCGCAGCCAGCAGCGCTGCGCTCAGATGGCGTTTCATATCCAGCATGGCGCGCATACCGTGGACGCTTAACTGCTCAGCCCCCATGTCGCGCACGTACTGCAGATCAAAATGGATCGGGTTGTAATCCCCGGAAAAGGCCGCCCACTCTTCTGCATCACGCACCGTATAGTTGAGGTTCATGCTCATTCCTGCCCGATCACCAATGCCGCATTGGCGCCGCCAAAACCAAAGCTCAGATTCAGCGTGTTCTGCAATTTGGCCGGGCGGTGTCCTTCACTGATGTAATCCAGGTCACATTCCGGATCGGGATTATTCAGGTGGCAGGTAGCCGGCATCAGTTGATGCTTCAATGCCTGCAAGCAAATGATCGATTCAAAACTACCGGCTGCCGCAATCAGATGCCCAGAGTAAGACTTGGTGCTGGAAATCGGTGTGGAATAGGCGGCTTCGCCCAGCGCCAGTTTAATCGCCTCGGTTTCGTTCAGATCGTTGAGCGGCGTTGAGGTGCCATGCGCATTGATGTAATCGATCTCAGAAGTGGCCAAGCCAGCCTGTTTCAATGCATACTGAATGGTTTTTACTCTGGCAATCTTGTCTTCCGCAGGCGCGGTGAAATCAAAGGCATCAGAATAGTTACCATACCCTTTGATCTCACCCAGAATGGTCGCGCCCCGCGCCAATGCGGCTTCACGCTCTTCCAGACACAATACGGCAGCGCCTTCGGACAGCACGAAACCGTTGCGATCGAGGCTGAATGGGCAGCAGGCTTTTTTGATGTCTTCCTGTTCACGCGCCAGCGCGCGCAAAATATCGATGTTCCAAACGGCGGCATCGGTACGTAACGATTCCCCCGCACCGGCCAGCATCATGGAAGCCCGCCCGCTGCGGATCACTTCAAACGCATCACCAATGGCGATAGTACCGGTGGCACAGGCGGCGATCGGGGTGTTCTGGTAACCACGCAGGCCCCAATAGAGACTACAGGCCGCCGTGGCCGCATTAGGCATGGTCAGGAAACAGCCAAACGGCGAGCCCAATCCGGTACGCAGATAATCTTCATAGTTGCTGTGTGTTTCATCCTGACCAGCCCAACCGCTGCCGATGATGGTGCCGCAATCCAGCAAGTCGTAATAATCTGCTGGAGTCGCACTATCAAACGCCATCTCCATCGCTTCACGCGCCGCACCCAGCACCAAGCGGGCAAAACGCGGCAAACGGCGACGGATCGCCGCAGGGATCCCTTTCAGGTTGGGTTCGTCGTCAATCAGCCCCATAAAGCAGGACTGGATGCCCGCATGGGATTTATCGTAACGACGGTAACCTAGCTGGTAATCCATCATTGACGCCCAGCTTTGCTCCGCACTCATCCCCATTGGGGTGACCGCGCCATACCCGGTAACGACCACACGACGTGGCAAAGCATCTTTATTCATGATTTATTCCTTTCCTATCATTGTCTTTTTCCACACCGCCGCCCAATGCCAGCCACAGCGTCATGGTGGAATTGAGATAGTTGTATTGCAGTTGCGACAGATTGATTTTGCTGGTCAACAGGGAGTCTTCAGCATCCAGTAACGTCTGGAAGGAGACGGCCCCCGCCTCATATTGGCTCTTTGCCAACGCCCAGCGCTGTTCGGCAAGCTGCATATTCTGTTGCTGATTAGTGCGCTGTTGCTGATAACTCAGGCGCTGCGTCATGGCGTTATCCACATCGGACAGCGCACTGTAAACCTTGCTACGAAACGTAATCGCCGCCTGCTGAACGTCCAACTCCGACTTCTCGATGGTCAATTGCACTTTATTCCACTGGATAAAGGGCAGCGCGGCGTTAGCTCCCAGCGTGCGGTACGGATTACTGAACCACTGCTGGAAGATGGCACTGCCCGCCCCTAACGTGGCGCTCAACGACAGCGTAGGGTAGAAACTCAGGCGTTCAACGTCGGAACCGGCCAAGGTAGCGCGCAAGCGAGCCTCTGCTCCCTGCACATCCGGGCGGCGAGCGATCACGTCCAGCGGTAAAGTCTGAGCAATCGCGACATTTTGCGTCATATCCAACGAAGCCCGCTCAGGCTGGCGATCGGTCGGCGCACGGTTGAACAGGATCGCCATGGCGTTACGTGCCGCCTCACGCTGCTGTTGCAGGTTCTGATATTGATTTTGACGATCGAGCAGCGATTGCTGTGCCTGCAACAGCTCGATCTGCCCGGCACCACCAGCCCTGTAGCGTGACTGGACGATCTCCAGCGTTTGCTTACCAATCTCCAGACCCGCTTGCTGATGCACAATCTGCTGATTCAGGTTGGCAATCTGCCAGTAGAGCTGTGCGGTGGTGCCAATCAGCGTTAACGCCGTATTTTGCCGATCCTGCTCCGACGCTTTAACTTGCCATTCAGCCTGTTCACGCGCCCGCGCCAGTTTCCCCCACAGATCCAGCTCATAGCTCAGACCAACCGAAGCCCCGTAAGACTCCACTGGCTCGCGGTTTTCCCGCAGATTCTTGGTGTTGCTGGCGCTGCCATTCACCGTAACATCCGGCGTCAAATTGGTATTAGTCAACCCGGCGGCCAACCGCGCCTGCCGCAGCTGCAAGCCAGCAATCGCCAGATCGTTGTTGCTGGTCAGCACCCGGCCAATCAGCGTCGAGAGTTGCGGATCGTTGAAATTATCCCACCAGTGCTCGGTCTGCTGCAGAAAACCAGAGCCAGTGTCTTGCACCCGCCACTGTTTCGGCACCGACAGCATCGGCTGTTGATAATCACTTTTCACCAGGGAGCCGCAGCCGGTCAGTAACAGTGAGATCGTTATGGCTAGAGAAATTTTATTCATCATTACTCGCGCGCCAGCGCCTCCGTAGGGTGAAGACGCGCCGCGTTGCGCGCAGGGAAAAAGCCGAACCCTAAGCCAATCAGCGCCGAGAACCCGCAGGCGAGCACGATCGGTGGCCAGGTGAAGATCATGGTGAATTGCTGCGTGACCTGGGCAAAAATCACCCCGGCGATCCCGGAACCAATGATGCCAATCATGCCGCCGAGCGAGCAGATCACCACGGCTTCAATCAGGAACTGACGCATAATGTCAGCCGGGCGCGCGCCCACGGAAAGGCGGATACCGATCTCATGAGTCCGCTCGGTGACCGACACCAGCATGATGTTCATCACGCCAACGCCACCCACCAGCAGCGAAATGCCCGCAATGGCGGTAATCAGCAGCGACATCGAATCCGACGCTTTGCGCATGGTCTCCGTCATCTGATCGTTGGTCTGAGTGAAGAAGTCACGCTGCCCATGGGCCTGCTCCAGCAACCGCTCCACGTCTTTTTGCGCTTCACTCAGCGAGAAACCGTCACGCAAACGCAAGGTGATCGATTCAAGCGGCATACTGCCAGACATCCGTTCCAATAATGAGGTGTAGGGCATCCACGCCCCCAACATCATACCGCTGAATTTTCCCCCTTTAGGCTCAGCGACGCCGACAACCCGATAGGGTGCGCCCGCAAGCTGGATAATTTGCCCTTCGGGCTTCTCACCGCTTTCAAACAGCGTTGAGCGCAGATCGGGATCGATGATCACCACCGGCTCTCGCCCCTCCAGATCGCTCTGGGTAAAGCCGTTACCGGAAAGGAAACGCAGACCACGCACGCGGAAATAGGCATCACTGACGCCAGAGAGCGATACAAAGGCCTCTTTCCCGCCGCGGATGGCCGTAACGGAGTTGCGGATCACCGGGGAAACGCTATCGACGTAGAGTTGGCGCGCTAACAGCTCAACGTCTGAAAGCTTCAGGGAACGGGCAAAATCAGGACGAGGTTTATCCCAACCCAAACCTGGGCGGATCTCCAACGTGCTGGTGCCAAGCTGGCTGATTTGATCGAGAATACTTTGCCGGGCACCTTCGCCGACGGCCATGGACGAGACCACGGAAGAAATGCCGATAATAATGCCCAGCATAGACAGGAAAGCCCGCACCCGATGCCCAAGCAGCGCACGCCAAGCCATCTTGACCGCCTCTTTGACGCTCTGCCATAACTGCGCGCGGCCGGTAGCTACCGCCACCGGTATCGCCGGTTTGTTTTCCAGCGGTGGCATAGTTTCATTGCGCCGGTCGGCGATAATCTCACCGTCGCTGATTTCAATTATGCGTTGTGCCTGGCTGGCAACGTCGCGATCGTGGGTGACAATAATAATGGTGTGGCCGGACTGGTGCAGCGAATGCAGGATCCCCATCAGTTCCTGCCCACTGGCCTTGTCGAGCGCGCCGGTAGGTTCATCGGCCAGAATGATTTCAGCACCGTTCATCAGCGCACGAGCAATACTGACTCTCTGCTGTTGCCCACCCGAAAGCTGCGCTGGTTTGTATTCCATACGCTGCTGCAACCCGAGCCGAGTAAGCAAGTATTCGGCGCGCGTTTGCCGTTCCGCTGATGGCATTGCCGTGTACAAGGCCGGAATAGCGACGTTCTCTGCCGCACTCAGATACGGCATCAGGTGATAGCGCTGAAAAATAAATCCGATGTACTGGCTTCTTAATTGCGCCAGTTGTTCACTGCTGGCCAATTGCGTTGAGATGCCCTTGATGCGCATCTCGCCTTCTGTCGGTTTGTCCAGGCAGCCAATGATGTTCATCAGCGTGGATTTCCCCGAACCGGAAGCACCAATAATCGCCACCATTTCGCCACGCTGAATGGTCAGCGAAATATCCTTCAACACTGCCACCGTCTGTAGCCCGGAGATAAAGTGGCGTGAGATACCGCGCAGCTCAATGAGTGGCGAACGCTGATCATCCATGGCCCACGCCCCCGCCAGACTGTTGTGGCAGCACTACGCGTTCGCCCTCTTTCAGCCCCTCGGTCACTTCAGCAAACTGGCCGTCGTTGGTCCCTACGCGGATCCAGCGTGATATGGGTTGATCATCCTCCATCACCTGTACCTGGTAACGACCTTTCTCTTGCTGCGCGCCCAATGCGGCAATCGGCACGCGCAAGGCATTCTTCGCCTGTTCGGTGATAATAAACACCTGTGCGGTCATTGAAGTACGCAACACGCGTTCGGGGTTGGCAATCGCAAAAATACCGTTGTAGTAAACCGCTGAAGGCTGCTGATTCGTCGAGGCCGATAAGTTACTTTCCTGTAGGGCATCATTCGGCGCTTCCTGAATCGAACCCATCACGCTGTCATAACGCTGTTTGGGATCCGCCACCACGTAAAACCATAAGGGTTGCCCCACGCGCACTTTCAGAATATCGGTTTCAGAAATGCGAGTGTGAACCGTCATGGTATCCAGATTGGCCAATACCAGAATGGTTGGTACGGTCTGAGACGAAACAATGGTTTGCCCTTCTTTGGTGACAATCCCCAGCACTTCACCGTCGATCGGCGCCACGATCCGGGTAAAGCCCAGATTAGCCTTGGCGGTTTCCAGAGCCATCTCAGCCTGCACAATCTGTGCCTCGTTAACCTTTAACTGCGCTACCTGGGTCTGGAACAGCGCCTGCGCCTTTTCAAGATCGCTTTTAACACCGGATCTATCACGATCCAGCTTCAGCTGGCGCTTCAGCTCTTGCTGATATTGGCGCAGTGTCGCTTGAGTGACCTGTTTCTGGGCCTGAGCACTTTGCAGTGCCGCTTCTGATTTGCGTAATTCATTCTGTTGTAGCGTAGGATCGATCTCCGCCAACAACTGCCCACGGGTAACGCGATCGCCCTGTTTCACATACAATTTGGTCAACTGCCCGTTAACCTGTGCACCGACGCTCACCTGCAATGAAGGTTTCAGGATGCCGGTAGCCAGCACGGTTTTCTCAATATTACCCTGTGTCACCACTGCGGTATTTAGCGTCTGCGCCTGCTTGGGTACTGTGAAATACCAGACCGCAGTACCAATCAGCACCGCCAACACCAGCAAACCAATCAGTTGCATCCCACGGACTTTTCGTTTACC
Organism: Serratia sp. HNCC26DJ206; assembly: GCF_057180605.1. NCBI lineage: Bacteria > Pseudomonadati > Pseudomonadota > Gammaproteobacteria > Enterobacterales > Yersiniaceae > Serratia > Serratia sp. HNCC26DJ206. The sequence goes on along the minus strand of NZ_JBXUGP010000016.1, from coordinate 10,713 downwards.
CACGCTCGGCACGATAGTTTTCATCAGCACACCGCCGTCGTCAGAACTGGTTGGGGTTCAAATTCTGTAACAACACTCTCTATGTGGCCACCTGACATACGGTAGACCCGGTCAAACATCGGCAGCACACTCTCGCTATGCGTCACGGTGATCAGGGTTTTATGGTATTCACGACAGTGCGCCAACAGGGTGTCCATCACCTGATGTGCGGTCTCTTCATCCAGATTGGCAGTCGGCTCATCCAGCACCAGAACCGGACGATCGCTATACATCGCACGTGCCAACAGCAGGCGCTGGCGCTGGCCTAATGACAACCCGGCATGACTTTCGCGTATCAACGCATTCAGGCCACCCGGCAGTTTTTCCACCACCGGCGTCAGGTTCAACCCCTTGAGTGAGTGTTCAATGCGCCGATGTTTATGCTCGTCAAACTGGTCATCAAACAGCGTGATGTTCTGCAGTACCGAAGCATTAAACAGAATATCTTCCTGACTTTGCAGGAAGAACAGGGCATGGACCTGACGGTAATCGACCGGCTTGCCATCCACAATCACCTCCCCTTGCTGCGGAGGCATCAGGCCAGTCATCACTTTCAGCAAGGTGCTTTTGCCCGCACCTGACTCACCCACAATGGCAATACTTTGGCCGGGTCTCAGCGACAACGAGAGATCCCTCAGCACCGGCTGTTGGGCATCATAGGCAAAAGCAATATTGTGATAACGCAGTTGTGAAGTGAACGTCGGGATCGGAGCAGGAACGGTATCATCTGATTCATCACGCTCAGGCAACGCAGGGAACAAATCGCGCGCACGCGTGTCGATCACGTGAAGCTGGTTTTTCTGCAGAATGGCATAGAAAATTTTGGTGATGTACGAGGTAAAAATCTCACGCACAAAGCTGTAGGCAAAGAACTCACCCAACGTAATAGTACCGTTTTTCAGCAGCGGCAGCGCCAGGAACATAAAGCACACCATCTCCAGGCTGCCAATCATCTGATACATACTGCTTTTCACCTGTTCATACACTTTCTGCTGCTGACGGCAGGTAAATAATGACAGGGCATACTTGGCAAACAGGCCCTTGCGCTGGCTGTCCAGACCGGCAGATTTAATGGTGGAGAAACCTTGGATACTCTCCAGAATAAAGTCGCTCTGCTCGGCCGTTTTGACCTGCATCTGCTGGGTATAAAAACGATCGCGATAGATCGCCCAGACGCTGACCAAGCCCATCAGCGTGACGCCAATGCCCGACACCATTGCCAACAGCGGGCTCATGTAACACATCACCGACAGGGCAATCGCACCGATGATCCAGTCCGTCCGCAGGCCGTTATCCAACTCGATTTTGATCCCGGAAGCCATTTGCCAGTTGGCAAAACGGCTGAACACTTCACCCGGCGCACGTTTATCGAAAAAGTTCAATGAGTTGCTGAGTAACCGCGAGAAACCGGCCACGCTGTTTACCACCACAAAACGTTTGATAAACCGCTCGGTGATCCAGCGCACGGCAAACGCCAGCGTGGTCGACACCACAAACGCCAGCAGGAAGTAGAAATACGGGAAATCGGTTTCACCCGCCGAGGAGAACACTTTATTGATGGCACTGCTGACCATCGTCGGCATGATAAACAAGGTTAATGAAATCAGAAACGCCAGCACCATCAGCCGGTAAATACCGGGAATTCCGGCGGTTTCTTTCAGGCTCATGCACTCCATGGCGCGAGAACGCGTGCTGCGCTTCACGTTGGCCAGCGCCTGGGGATCGGCCTGCGTCTCACGGTCCAACACCAGCGCATAGCCGCTGATTTCCCGCTTTAAAGACTCTATCGGCAGCAGTTGCTGACCAATCGCCGGGTTCATGACGCAGACGTAATTCCCCTTACGATAGGCCAGCAAGACATAGTGGCTGGCACCGTAATGCAGAATCGCTGGCAGCGGTAACTCGGCCAGTTCATCATGTTCAAATGCCACCGGGTAAGCAGGCATCGCCAATTCCGACATAATGGTACACAGCGTGGCCAACGAGGTGCCGTGCTGTGAAGCCGGATAGCGTTCGCGCAAGCTTTCCAGCGGTGCACTGATCCCCTGCGTCTCGGCCATCATGGAGATACAGGCCAACCCACATTCATTCGTTTCGCCTTGAAAGACCAGCGTCGGGATTATCTTTTCCATGATCTGACTTCTTAAATTTCCAGGTTATTCATTGATAAAAAATAACGAATGTGAGTGCCAAAGCAGCCAGTCTTCCGGGTGCCGGGTGATTGATGCTTCAATAATATCAGGCAACTCTGCTTTTAAACGACGCGCAGGTACCGGCGGATAAATATGAATTTTTATCTCTTTGTCATAATACAAATAATAAAAAACCACCTGCGCTGATAGCGCTCTGGCAATACGAATAACGCCACTGTGCACATTAGCGGGGCGATTAAATAATTTACAATGCAATTTCGCCGTTTCCGCGTCATTGGTATTCACGGTATAGTCCGGCGTGATATCGGGGAAGATAATAATGTTACGCTGATGATCCGCCGCTTCCATCATCGCCGACATCAAATTACCGGCAATCGCGCGGTTATCATCGTGGATTGAGCAGTAAGACAGGTTAACCCCCCCCTGCTGCCGCGCTCTTTCATTGTATATTTCGGCACTAACAGAGACGATCACCGTGGCCTGGCCAGGATAGGCGGCACCGCCCACCATACCGGCCAACACATCAGACACCATATGCAACGGCGCCAATACCACCGGAGACCCCGCCTGATGTAAGGGTTCAACCACCGCGTTAAGCTCGGCTTTACAGCGCTCTAGCTGAGCCATCACCTGTGAGTTCTGGCCAAAGGTGGCCGCCAGCTCCAACAGGCGACGGCGCTGACTGATTTTGACAAAATCAACCTGACGCTCGTCATCGAGCAAACACTGTTTATTGGCAGCAGCAACAAAGGCACGATGACGCTCCCCCCGATCGCTCAACTTCAGCCAGCGACCCACGGCCGCTAGCCCAAGTAACAACCGGTAATCGCCATACCGCAGCATCCAACAAATCACCTTACCGTGCGCACGGCGGATTGGCTTGAAACTCCGCGCTATTGTTGTGAGAAAATTTCTCCACGCCAAATAAAACCACACGGCAAATAAGCGCATTATTGCTCCAGCGGTTTGTCATGTTGCAACAACGACAGCAGGTTATCGATAAACTCAGGGAATTCCCGATCCTGCTGTGCCAACCATTTTTTATTCACAATAAACGTCGGTGTTGCATTGATTTTGTAATACTTAGCGACGTCAGTCATATAATTCAGCAGATCTTTAACTTGCTGTGACTGACTGGCTTTGGTGTAGGCGGCCAGATCAATACCGTTGTCTTGCAACCAGCGATCGCGATTCTGTGAGTTGCTCAGGTCAATTTTATCTTTGATAACGGCTTTATAGGCACTTTCACGGTATTTCGGCTCAATACCCATCACGGTGAGCGTGGCAAACAACGGTGCCGTGTTCGAGAATGCGCCCATCCGATCGCCATTGACGTGCAGGCGGATCAGCTTGGAACCCTGCGGCATACGCGCGTCTAATTTATCAACATTTTCTTCATTGATTGAACAATAATGACAAGCGTAGGAGAATAACTCGACGATGCTGCTGTCGTCCTTGATAGGACTGTTTTGCACCTCTTGGGCGCTAACCGAATGCAGGCTAGTCTGCTCTGCACCATTACCGGAATTCTGATTAAGAATAAAATAGTGGAAATAAGCGGTTGTTATCAGAGAGGATACTACAATCACAAAAAGAGTGTAGGCGATGAGATACAGGGGTTTTTTAAACATAGACGGTACGTCCTAAGAAGACATATTAATTAACTCTTATAACAGGAGGGACAGTTATTGTCTTTTTCAGCACGCTTGCGCCACTGATAACACTAGCAGCAATTACATCCCTGTTAAAAAAAGCACATTACCTAAACAGGCTGATGCGAAAAAAACACGTCACATCAGCACTGAAATTACATCCTGAAATACAGGAAGATTAACCTAGTAATTAGCCTGGGATGATTGCACCACAGTTGGCAACATCAGTAGGTGCAGAATCAGAGCTTACAACTTTGCCATTTTTGTCTACGCAAGTTGTTACTGCGTTACAAACTTCGAGTGACTCTCTGACGTACTGAACGCTACAAGTTTTGCAAGTACCGCCAACGATTGAATTAGCTTCGAACAAATTAATCTTTTTCACAACATCATCCTTATATAAAAGTGAAATAAAACCAACCCTAGCATTGTCCATCATTATGATAGAACAAATCTACGCTTGATATAAAGGCACAATAGAATGCCTTTATTAAAGCGTAGGATTAAGGGGGTTATTTACGTTCCATCTACAGCGGGGATAAGGATAGCGTGACGCCTAAGTCAGATCAATACAATTTTTCTCGCAGATAACACCCTGTTCATAAACTGTTTAATTATTAATACAGGATATTTCTCGTATTTTCTTAGTTTAAATCCTTTGTATTGTCTAACACCATTTAATTAGCTAAAAAATTACAAAATATAATTACAGGATATTTCTTATAAATAAAATCTATCGGCAGTGATATTGCTAAAATATTAAAGGAAATCTGAGAACGTACCTGTCGGGACTTTCAGCGGATGGCACTTACCTTCTTGCAGCATCGATACCTGAAACTACTGAAGAAAGCCTATCCATTAAGTAGGTGTATTCAAACAGCAAAAGCGGCACATATGTAAGCCCCCTGCCAGTTAAGAAAAATCTCAACTTGATATCGGCCTCAGTCCTTTCATTAAGTGGACAAATCTCAGATCAATCGTGAGGGCAACCAAGGTGTCACTCGTTCCTGTGAATGCATCACCATACCACAGGCGTTCTCACTTCCCGGCAGCATGGGTCTGAGCAGCATGAAATTGTAACCTGATAAAGATAATTTCATCTCAATGGTTGCAGGCGCACTAAACTTGTAAAAGCCGCGAGTGATTGAAACTCAAGGAAACGATTGCGCCCCAGAGTGCCGTAACAGAGCCATGGAAATAATAGATTTGCCCTGTCGCCCTACGGAGTTATGACCTACTCTCGTAAGAGCAATAGACAAATTCAGTAGCATAAAGAGGAGGATAAAGTCGGTGAAGTTGTTGGCTCTGAGTGCTGGAGGCGGCGGGATGGTAGCTAGGTGATCCGCCTGTCGTTTAGGTTCCCTGATGATCTATGGTGTGGTTGTACCTTTTTGAAAGTTTAACTCGTTGCCTGTTGCCCATCCAAACAGATGCCACGAGTCGTTTATATTCTCGCCATTGCGGGCGTGAATAGAGGGCCGGAGCAGGCCCAGACGAGCGATAAACCACAGCGCCTGTGGGTTCATCGCTCCCTTAAAATCTGATCCAAAGAGATTGCATCGTGAATATAAAACTTGTTGCCGTTGTGCTTTTCACACTGTTCCTTTCCGCCTGTGACCGAGGGACGCCTGAAAATAACGAAAACGTGCGTCCGGTCAGCATTTTTGATGTTGTAAACAATGCTCAGCAAGGCGTGCGCATCTTCCCCGCCAGGATCGTGGCCGGTGATAGAACCGATCTGGCCTTTAAACGCCCCGGTCAATTGCAACAGTTGCTGGTTCGTGAAGGTGAACGAGTCAGACAGGGGCAGTTGATTGCTGAACTTAACAGCAATGATGCCCGATTGCGCCTCAAAGATCGCCAAGCCACCTTCGATTTGGCACAGGCCCAGTTCAATCGTTTCGCCACACTGAGCGCACGTAATGTCATTCCACGTGCCGAACTCGACGTGCAGCGTGCCGCTCGCGACTCCGCTCAGGCAGCGCTGAAACTCGCGCAGGAAGAACTGAGCGACATGCAAGTCCGTGCGCCTTTCGCGGGTATTATCGCTGCGGTTAATGTGCGCAACTATCAGGTGATCCCGGCAGGTCAACCTATCGCCACCTTGAACGCGTTAGATTCACTGGATGTCATCTTCAGCATTCCTGAAAACCTGTTTACCCTCATTGATGCGGATAATGCGAAATACCAACCTCGAGTGATCCTGAATAATTTACCTGGCCGTGAATTTACCGCTCAGTATAAAGAACACACCACTAGCACCACGTCAGGATCCTTGACCTTTCAAATGACGCTGAGCATGGCTCGCCCACAAGACTTGCCCCTGCTTTCCGGCGTGAGCGGCAGTGTAAAAATAAACCTCGGTAACCTGGCTAACGCGGCGCCAAGCAGCAATGTAGTGGTGCCCGTAGAGGCGGTATTTAACCCGGATAATACACCGCGTAATCAGCCACACGTATGGGTGGTGAAAGAAAAGGATGGGAAACTCTTTGTTGAATCTCGCCAGGTTGAAACCGGGCAATTAACCGCCAATGGCATTCAGATCGTTTCCGGTCTGGCCGATGGCGAACGGATCGTAGCAGCCGGCACCCGTGAATTGCGCCCAAATCAAGAAGTGCGCGCCTGGGTTCGTGAGCGAGGTCTGTAATGAAACTGACAGAGAACTTCATCAACAACGGCACCCGTATCTGGCTGGCGATCCTGCTTCTGGGTATTGGCGGTGTGATTGCTTTTCTGAATATTGGCAGGCTGGAGGATCCGGCTTTTACCATTAAAACGGCGGTGGTGGTCACCCGTTACGAAGGTGCCTCTGCTCAGCAGGTTGAAGAGGAGGTCACCCTGCCGCTGGAAAACGCCATCCAGCAACTGCCCTATATCGACAACGTGACCTCTATTTCCAGCGTGGGGTTATCGCAAATCACCGTCAATATCCGTGCTGAATATGGTGCGGCAGAACTGCCACAAATCTGGGATGTGCTGCGCCGTCGTATCAATGATGCCACCGTACGTTTACCACCGGGTTCCAGCCCGCCGATCGTCAATGATGATTTCGGTGACGTCTATGGCTTCTTCTTCTCGCTGCATGGTGCCGGTTACAGCAATCAGGAACTGCGCAACTTTGCCGAACTGCTGCGCCGTGAACTGGTAGTGGTTCCCGGCGTCGGTAAGGTCGGGATTGTCGGGATCGTGCCGGAAGAGGTGCAGATCGAAATCTCCCGCGCTCAGATGACCGCCGCCAATATTATCCCGCAGCGGTTGTTCGATCTGTTGAGCCGGCAGAACGTGGTGTCCAACGCCGGGGATCTGCTGGTCGGCAGTGAATCCATCAGGCTGCACCCAACCGGGGAGTTTTCCAACGTACAGGAGTTGGGTAACCTGCTGATCAGTGAACCGGGCAGCGCCAAGAGCGTATACCTGCGGGATATCGCGACGATCACTCAGGGGTTCACCCACTCACCTAACAATATTTACCGTGCTAACGGCCAGCCTGCGCTGTCTATCGGCGTCTCTTTTACGCCGAACGTTAACGTGATCGTGGTGGGGGAAGCAGTCAAAGCCCGTTTAGCCCAGTTGCAGGCCGAACGCCCGGCGGGGATGGATATCAGCGTCTTCTACGATCAGTCCCATGAGGTGGAAGGGGCGGTAAACGGCTTTATCATGAACTTCCTGCTGGCACTGCTGATCGTGGTCGGTACCCTGCTGATTTTCATGGGGGTGCGCAGCGGTTTGGTGATTGCCGCTTCGCTGGCGCTGAACGTGTTGGGCACGCTGTTGATCATGAAGCTGTTCAACATCGAGCTACAGCGGGTGTCACTCGGGGCATTGGTGATCGCCCTGAGCATGCTGGTGGATAACGCCATTGTGATTGTCGAAGGCGTGCTGGTGGGGCGGCAACAGCGCGAAAGCACCCTGCAAGCCATCAGCAATGTGGTGAAACGCACCATGTTCCCACTGCTGGGAGCCACCATCATTGCCATTCTGGCGTTTGCACCGATCGGGTTGTCCAACGACGCGACCGGGGAATACTGTAAGTCGCTGTTCCAGGTGCTGTTGATCTCACTGATGCTGAGCTGGTTTACCGCACTAACGCTGACGCCGGTGTTCACCAAGTGGGCGTTTGAAAAGCAGAAAATCGCCGAACCCAAAGAGGGTGAATCGGCCAAAAACCCTTACGATGGCTGGTTGTTCCGCGTCTATCGCAACCTGCTGAGCAAACTGCTGAGCCAGCGTGCCATTACCCTGGCAGTGCTGGCAGCGCTGATGGTGGCTTCGGTGATCGGTTTTGGCAGCGTACGCCAGAGCTTTTTCCCGCCCTCCAACACGCCGATCTTCTTTGTCGATATCTGGCTGCCGTATGGTACCGATATCGCCTATACCGAGAAGATCGCCGCTCAGATCGAACAGCACATCAAGGAGCAACCAACCGTCAGCGATACCATGGTCACCGTTGGTCAGGGTGCGATGCGTTTTATGCTCACCTATAACGCACAGCGGCAATATTCCAACTATGCGCAGGTGATGGTGAGGGCCAAACAGCTGAACCAGATCCCGGGCATGATCGGCCAAATAGAAGCCTATGTGCGCGAGAACTACCCGCAGGTCAACGCACAGGCCAAACGCATTATGTTCGGCCCCTCCAACAACAGCTCGATCGAAGCACGCTTTATTGGGCCGGATCCGAACGTGCTGCGCACGCTCGCGGCCAAAGCAGAGAAAGTCGCCAGTTCAGATCCGAATGCCGATGGCGTGATGCATGACTGGCAAGAGCGCAGCAAGGTGATTCGCCCGCAATTCTCCGACTATCTTGGCCGTGAACTGGGGGTGGATAAACGCGAAATCGACAGCGCGTTGCGTATGAGTTTCGGCGGCGTCACGGTCGGGCTTTATCGCGATGGAACCCGGCTGATGCCGATTGTGCTGAGAACGCCAGATTCTGAACGGCTGAATGCCGAACGGCTGAACGACGTGATGATCTGGAGCCAGGCAAGACAGGCGTTTATTCCTATCGATAACGTGGTCAGCGGCTTTAAAACCGAATGGGAAGATCCATTAATTATGCGTTTGGATCGCAAGCGGACTTTGACGGTGCAGGCCGATCCAAGCACCCAAAGCGGTGAAACCTCCGCAGAGTTGCTGCAACGTATTAAGCCGGGGATTGACGCTATCACACTGCCACGCGGCTATAAACTGGAATGGGGCGGCGACTATGAAAGCACCAAAGAGGCGCAGGCCGGGCTGTTTACCAGCCTGCCGGTCGCCTTTGTGATCATGTTCATTATCACCGTGCTGATGTTCAGTTCGCTGAAAAACGCCGTGGCGATTTGGCTGACGATCCCACTGGCGCTGATTGGGGTCACGCTGGGCTTCCTGCTCACCGGTATCCCGTTTGGCTTTATGGCGCTGATCGGCCTGCTGAGCTTGAGCGGCATGTTGATTCGTAACGGTATTGTGCTGGTGGAAGAGATCGGCCTGCAACGCCAGGAGAAACCGATGCTGGAAGCGATTATTGATGCCTCTACTTCGCGTTTACGCCCGATCCTGCTGACCGCCTTTACCACCGTGCTCGGCCTGGCACCGCTGCTTAGCGACGCCTTCTTCCAAAGCATGGCGGTGGTCATCATGTTCGGCCTGGGCTTTGCGACAGTGCTGACGCTATTGGTGCTGCCGGTTATTTACAGCTGTATGAACTCCGACAAGCAAAAGGTGGCGGCTGAAACCGAAGCCTGATTGCCCCCCACTTACCCAGCCCTCTTTAGCAGTAAAGAGGGCTTTTTTATGCGAACCACTATTCACTGATAATTTTTCAAGCTATTCCAATGCACAGCATTGGTTTACTGTGTGCGCGGATCAAGACAAAACAAGGAGAAGTGCAACGTGATTAAACAAACAATTCTGGGATGTTCACTGCTGTTAGTCTCCGCCGCCGCGCTGGCGGGCGGATGCGACAACCCACGTAATGCTTATGACAGAACCTACTGTGCGTCACTGGAAATGGTTCAGTTGGATCAGGAACTGAATGTGCAATACAAGAAAGTGATGGGTTTGCTGAATCAGCAACAAAAGCAGACCTTGAAGCAATCGCAGGTTCAGTGGCTACAAAGCCGGGATAACGAATGCAGCGACGGCGCGCGTCTGTTCCTCGATTGCTCAAACAAAACCATGCAGAGCCGGATTAATTTCCTGAAAAGCGTGGAGCGTGAGTGCAAGAGCACCGGTTGTGACAGTAATAAACTGGCTCAGCAGCAATAATCCGGTCTGGTGCCCCAATCTTCAAATCATTATTGAGATAAAGGGATAATGCCCCAAGCCAAACTCTTAATTCGACTTGGGGCATTATCCCTTTTAGCCGCTGGCTGCCCGAACCGGCAGCCAGCGTTTTCTTACCCTCTTACTGCGATTAGAAGCTGTATTTCACCCCCAGCATCGCCGCCTTGTCATCGTACCCTTTCTGCCCTATCTGCTGGGTCAGGTTACCCCACACGCTGAAATTATTACTCAGTTTGCCTTCCGCACCCACTTTCACTTCAACCAGATGGCGACTGCCGGTCTGCTGGACTCCCAGACCATCCGAACTCACCCCAGGCAGGCGGGTGTTCTGGATCCAGTTCAGGTCCAGATAGGTGGTCAGAATGCGTGACGTGTCTTTCCCCATCAGCGTGTCGTTCGACAGTTTGGCCCCCAGACGGGTCTGCAGATTGTTATTGCCGCTCTGCTGCACCAGAGAGCCGTTGTTTTGCAGGTCGCTCATCTTCGCCCCGTTCAGGGTCAACTGCGCCTGCGGCGTGATATAGGTTTGATTCTCCTCACCGTGATAGATTTCAATCGGATAGCCGCCTTCCAGCGAGGTGCTCACGCCACGCAGACGGTAG